>JASLOV010000147.1 GCA_030745285.1 Dehalococcoidia bacterium
GACTACGTCCACCGCGTCGGCCGCACCGCCCGAGCGGGTCGCAGCGGTCGCGTGACCACCCTCGTCGTCCCGGCCCAGGAACGCCAGTTCAAGCGCATCCTCCAGACCCTGGGCAAGGACATCCGCATCGGCCGGGTGAAGCTCCCGGGCGGCTCCCGGCGCGCGGTGGTCATGGACGAGCCCCGTCACGGCTCCGGCGGACGGGGAGGCTCCGGCGGACGCGGCGGCTTCGGCGGACGCGGCGGCTTCGGCGGGCGCGGCACGCCCGGCCTCCGTCGCGACTCGGGGTCCAGCTCCGACCGCCGCCCTCCGAGGCGAGGGCGGTGATCGACCTTGGCCGCGGCGTTCTCGTCCGGCCGGACGAGCTCGTCTACCGCGCGACCCGCGCCGGTGGCCCCGGCGGGCAGAACGTCAACAAGGTCGCCACGGCGGTGCGCATGACGCACGAGCCGACCGGCACCGTGGTGGTGATGCAGGACGAGCGCTCGCAGGCGAAGAACCGCGCGAAGGCGGAGGCGCTGCTGCGCGCCCGGCTCTACCAGATCGAGCGCGACCGGGCCAACGCGGAGCTGGCCGACGCCCGCCGCTCGCAGGTCGGCAGCGGCACGCGCTCCGAGAAGATCCGCACTTACAACTTCCCGCAGGACCGCATCACCGACCATCGCGTCGGCATGACCGTCCACGGCATGGCCCGCATCCTCGACGGCGAGATCGACGCTCTGATCGACGCCGTCGCGCTCGACGAGCAGTCGCGGCTGCTCCAGGCGGCCGTCTAACACCCCGACCAGCACGACGGACAGCCGATGCCCCCTCGTATCCGCGGCCGCCTCCATGAAGCGGCCCGCCAACTGATCGAGGCTGGCGCCTCGGACGACCTCGACGAGGGCCGCCTCGAGGCGGAGCTGATGTACGGCGAGGCCGCCGGCTGGGACCGCGCGAAGGTGCTGGCCGAGGGCGCGGAGGTCCCGGAGCACGCGACGCTCGCCGCCTTCCAGCGCCTGCTGGAACGTCGACTGGCGCACGAACCGCTCGCCTACATCCTCGGCCGCCGCGAGTTCTACGGGCTGACCTTCGAGGTCGGCCCCGGCGTGCTTATCCCGCGGCCGGAGACCGAGACGCTGGTCGAGGCCGCGCTCGACGCCATCCGCGAGCATCCCGGCGCCCGCCGCGTCGTGCGCGTCGCCGATGTCGGCACCGGCTGCGGCTCGATCGCCTGCGCGATCGCGAAGCACACCCCATCGGCCGAGGTCTTCGCGACCGACAGCTCGACGGAGGCGCTGGCCTTCGCCGGCCGCAACCGCGACCGCCTCGGGCTGCGCGACCGCATCGTGCTGCTCGCCGGGCCGCTGCTCGAGCCCCTGGAGTCGCTGCCCGCCCCCGTTGACGTGATTGCCACCAACCTGCCCTACATCCCGACGGCGGAGTGGGCGGAGCTGCCGCCGGAACTGCATGACGCCGAGCCCCGCCTGGCGTTCGACGGCGGCGCGGACGGACTCGATCTGCTGCGCGGGCTGGCCGAGCAGTTACCGGACCGCCTCGCGGACGGCCCGGCAGCGGTACTGATCGAGGTCGGCGCCGGCCAGGCGGACGCCGTCGGCGCGCTCTTCGAGCCGTTCGCGGACCGGGTGCGCACCCACAGCGACCTGCTGGGTATTGAGCGCGTCGTCGAGGCGCGGCGGGGGTTCTAGCCCGGCCCGATCGCCTGCCTCAGGTCTCGTGTCAGCTCCGCATGACCGAGGTGCTCGGCGACATGCCGGGCGGTCACCAGCAGCACGTCACGCCCGTTCACATCCTCGCGTCGCTCATGGGCGCGAGCACGGCTGAGGTCCCCGGGCGGGATCGACGCCAGCGCCTCGACGATCTGCACGCGCAGCTCTCGCCACTGCTCCTGCAGCTCGATCGCCGCCCCGGCGTCGCCGCGAACTCGGCGTCGCGGTCTCGCACTGACGGCTGGCGCTCGCAGACGACGGTGAGGACGTTGTCGCACACGTTCGCGAGCATGTGGGTGACGAGCACATAGACGCTGTTCGCCCCGGGCGCGGGCGGACGCCAGTTCAGCTGCTCAGCGTCGAGCCCGTCGAGCAGCGCGACGAGCCGGTCGAGCGAACTCAACAGGTAGCGCTGGAAGGACTCGACCTCGGGATCGATCGGTCTAGCCCCGGGTGCCCTCAGCCCCGGGTGCCCTGCGCGATCTGGTAGATCTTGCCCTCCGTCTTGATCGAGGGTGCGATCACCATGCGCGCGGCGTGGAACTCCCGGATCGAGGCCGCCCCGCAGGTCGCCATCGAGGTGCGCAGCGCGCCGTAGAGGTTCTCCGTGCCGTTCGTCCGCGAGGTCGGCCCGAATAGCAACTGCTCCAGCGTGTGGTCCTGCCCGATGTGCACGCGCACGCCTCGTGGCAGCTCCGCGTGCGGCGTCGCCATGCCCCAGTGGTAGCCGCGGCCCGGCGCGCCCACGGTGCCGGCCAGCGGCGAGCCGATCATGACCGCGTCCGCGCCCGCGCAGATCGCCTTGGAGACGTCGCCGCCGGTGCGGATGCCGCCATCGGTGATGATCGGCACGTAGCGGCCCGTGCGCTCGTGATGGACGTCGCGCGCGTAGGAGGTGTCGAGCGTCGCCGTCACCTGCGGGATGCCGATGCCCAGCACCTCCCGCGAAGTGCAGGCCGCTCCCGGGCCCACGCCGACGAGCACGCCCTGCACGCCCGTCTCCATCAGCTCCAACGTCGCCGCAAAGTCCACGGTGTTGCCGACCAGCACCGGTACCGGCGCGATCTGCTCGACCAGCTCATCCAGCCGCAGCCCGCGCAGCGAGCGCGAGATGTGGCGCGCCGTCGTCACCGTCGCCTGCACGACGAAGAAGTCCGCGCCGGCCTCGACGGCCAGCGGTGCGAAGCGCTTGGTGTTCTGTGGCGTGGAGCTGACGATCGCCGTGCCACCCGCCCGCTTGATCTCCTCGACACGCTGCCC
>JASLOV010000148.1 GCA_030745285.1 Dehalococcoidia bacterium
CTCTCGGCCAGCGATCCCTCGACCGCACCGCTGGCCGGCTCAATGATCCCGGGCGTGAACTGGAGCAGCGTCGGGTAGGCGAAGCGGGCGCTGTACGGGGCCTTGTAGGACGTCGCGTTCAGCGGGTCAACGTTCTCCGGCTCCGCATTTTGAATGCCCTGGTAGCGGCCACCAGATACGGCGCTTGCGCTGGTGTCGACGCGAGTAGCGAGAATACCGGGTGCCGCCGCCTCGGTCGGTGCGGCGGTGGCCTGCGCGGCAGCAGCCTGTGTCGGGGCTGCGGTCGGGGCTGCGGTCGCGGCTTGCTGAGCAGCGGGAGCGGGGGCGTCGTCGTCGTCATCGCCGCACCCGATCAGTGCGGCGCCGGCAAGGCCCGCTAGGCCGAGGCCGGCCCCCCGAAGAGCGGCGCGCCTGCCGATCGCTCGGCGTGTCCAGAAGTTCTGTTCCATGGGCAAAGTCCCCTCCGGATCCTGACAGTTGGGTCGACCGTTCGTCCCGTCCACATGGGCGAGATCATGTACACCCTATCAGGATTGCGATCGTGTTGCTTCACCTGTACGTCAACGTTATGAATGTGATAAGGCGGCGGAGCGCCGAGTGCGAGACCGAAACTCGGCTGAATCCGTTCAGAGGGTCGCGTCCCGGCGGCCGTCCGTGGCCAACCGACATCATTCCGGCGGGGCGAGGGGAACGGCATGGCCGAGCCGCCGGAATTCCAGCGGCGCCGGTGGTCCCACCCTGGTCGAGGCGATGGCTGACTCCGAGCTCCCGCAGGCAGGCCGCTAAGCTATGGAGTGCCGAAAGCGTCCCGAGCGCCCCCAGCGTCCCTACAGGTTCGAACGAGGCGCGAAGATGCCCTCCAGGGGGACGCGCCGCGGTCGTGCGCCGGGGAGAATATGCCTCATTCGACGAGCCAGGGAGGCACAGCACACCATGAACGACGCATTCCAACCGATCTACGGGGGGCGGACTTCCATCCCCGGGCGAGTGCTGGGGCCGCTGATCGCGCCCGGCACCTATCTCCGTATGCTCTACACGTTCGCGATGTTCCCCGCCGGCATCGCGTACTTCGTCGCGCTAGTCACCGGCCTGGTGATCGGCTTTTCGCTGGTCTGGACGATCATCGGCCCCGTCGTGCGGATGGTGTTGCTCTTCCTGACGCGCTGGGCGGGGGATGTCGAGAGCTACGCGATCCGCCGCGTCGCAGGCATCGAGCTGAAGCGCCCACCGACGACGCTCGAGCGCGGCCTCTCGTTTCGCACGCAGGTGTGGACGCGCCTGATCGATCCGACGACGTGGACCGGTCTGCTCTACCTCTTCGTGCAGTTTCCGCTCGGCGTCGGCATGTTCGTAGCGATGGTGGTCGGAGGTGCGGTCTCCGGCGCCTTGATCGTCTCGCCGTTCCTGCCCGATCCCGAACCGTTCCAGCTCGACCTGCTGTGGTGGGACGTGACCGAGACAACCTCGCGGGCGCTGTTCCCGGTGATGGGTGTGCTCCTGTTCGTCGTAATGGTGCACATCGTCAACGTCTTCTCCGCGCTGCATGCACTGTGGGCGCGGCTGCCCAGCAGCAGCCGCGCGAAGAACGTGCCGGCGCTCCCGGACCTCCCGCCCGATCAGCCCGACGGAGGCCCGCCCGAGAGCGATCGCGTCACGCCGCCGGTGCCGCCGGCGACGCCCTCACAGCCGTCGAGCCTCGAAGGCGGTGCCGGGAGCGGCGTCCCCTCACCGGGGCCGGCTACGGCACTGCTCGACGATGGACTGCAGGCGCGCCTGCGGTCCATCACGCCACGAGAGCGGGAGGTCCTGCACCTGGTGGCGCAGGGCCACTCGAACGCCGAGATCGCGGAGGCATTCGTGATCAGCGAAGACACTGTGAAGACCCACGTGAAGCGGCCGCTCTCCAAACTCGAGACGCGCGACCGCACCCAGGCGGCGGTGTTCGCCTACGAGGTCGGGCTCGTGCGGCCGGGTGAGGCCGCCGTCGAGGCGGCCCTGGAGAGCGAGCAGCCGATACCGCTGCGTGCGCGCCGATAGCCCGCGGCGCGGCGCCACGAACTGAGAGGGTAGAGCGACGAGTTGAACCCCCGTGACTGGTACCGTGGTCTCCGCCTCCGCTGGAGAATCGCCCTCCCAGTGGTGCTCTTCTTCCTCGTCGCCATCGTCCTGACCCCTATCGAGAACGGTGACGATGGTGAGTCGCTCGCCCCCTCACACACCGCTCAGGCTGTGGCGCAGTCCACCGCCGAGACGCCCACTGAGCCACCGACGCCCACGGAAACGTTGGTGGCCGACGTCACAGCGACCGCTACGCCGGCAGCGCCAGCATCCATTCCAACGTCTGCGCCAACTGAGCAAGCCCCGCCTGCTCCTGCCGCCGGCGCACTGCTGCCAGAGATCGTGCAGCAGCCGACCATCGCCGATACTCCGAGCGGGATTCCGGCCTACGACCGCGACGACTGGAGTCACTGGAGCGACGATGATCGGGACTGCCAGAACACGAGACACGAGGTGCTCGTCGAGGAGTCGCTCCAACCCGTGACTTTCAAGACAGCCAGCCAGTGCCAGGTGGCGACTGGCTACTGGATCGGCGTGTACACAAACACGGTCGTTACGGATGCGAGCGACCTCGATGTTGACCACATGGTCCCCTTGAAGAACGCCCACGTCTCGGGAGCGTGGGCCTGGAGCGCCGCCGAGAGGAAGGCCTACGCCAATGATCTCTCGGACCCCGACCACCTGATCGCGGTGACGGCCTCGGCCAACCGCTCAAAGGCCGCCAAGGGGCCAGATGAGTGGATGCCTCCCGACGCGAGCTACTGGTGCGAATATGCGATCGGCTGGATTCGGATCAAGAACACGTGGTCCCTGACCGTCACCCCCGCCGAATGGGCGGTGCTCGAGTCGATGCTGGCGACTTGCACCGACTGAACCCCTAAAGTGACCGCACCCGCGGGAACCGCGACGCCGCCGGTTGCGGCGACTCCCGCGCCGGCGACGCCCATCGCCGCGCCGACGGCTGCTCCAACGTCCTCTCTGCCAGGTGGAAGGGAGCTTGACCCGGCTTCCCGGACGGTTCACGGGTAGACTCATGCCAATTCCGAGGCGGCGGCGACGGGCTGCTGATGAGCGACGGCTAAGCGCGGCTATGGTCAGGTGTTCCTGGCGCGGGGCTCAACCCGCGATCAGCTGCTCGATCCGCCACGACCAAGGTGATCC
>JASLOV010000149.1 GCA_030745285.1 Dehalococcoidia bacterium
GGTGCACCTCGGCCTCCCGCAGCTTCGCGATGATCTCCTCGGCTCCGTACCGCTTCCGCTTGCTCATGCTGCTCCCCCTTCTCCCAGCTCTGCACAGATTCTCTATCTCTGCAGCTGGACTCGTTCTCGGGGGACAGGTCATGCAAGGTGGGGACTTCGTGGCACTCGCCATCGCATTGACGCACGGAGGCCGCGAGCCGCAATATCCGCCCACCGCAGTGAGGCGAGGAGCGACACATGGACTGGGCAGACACGGCAGAGCAGGCGAGTTTCCGCAGCGAGGTGCGCGGCGTGATCGAGGGCCGTCTGCCTGACCGCTACCGCAAGCTGGCGGAGGCGGCAGAGGGCGGCGCCGGCGACTACCAGGCCGACCGCATCTCGGAGAACTCGGAGCACCAGCAGGCGGCCGTCGACTGGGCGCAGGCGCTCTCGGAGCAGGGCTGGGTGGCACCTCACTGGCCGAAGGAATACGGCGGGGCGGGACTGTCGCCGATGGAGCAGTTCATCTTCAACCAGGAGATGGCGAGTGCCGGCGCCCCCGGCGTCGGCGGCTCCGGCGTCGCGATGCTCGGTCCCGTACTGATCATCCACGGCACCGACGAGCAGAAGGCGGAGCACCTGCCGAAGATCCTCTCCGGCGAGGCGGCCTGGTGCCAGGGTTACTCCGAGCCCGGCTCCGGCTCCGACCTGGCGTCGCTCCAGACCCGAGCGGTGCACGACGGTGACGACTACGTGATCAACGGCCAGAAGATCTGGACCTCCGGCGCGCACAACGCGGACTGGATCTTCGCGCTCGCTCGCACGGACCCGGACGCGCCCAAGCACCGCGGCATCTCATTCCTGATGTTCGACCGCCGCTCTCCCGGCGTGACGGTGCGACCGCTGATCAACATGGCCTGGCAGCACGGCTTCAACGAGACCTTCTTCGAGGACGTGCGGGTGCCGGCCGACGCGCTGATCGGCGAGGAGAACCGCGGCTGGTACGTCGGCGCGACGCTGCTGGACTTCGAGCGCTCCAACATCAGCGGCGCGATCGTCAACCGCCGCACCCTGACGGCGCTGCTCGATTACCTGAAGACGGACGACGGCCAGGCGAAGGCCAACGTCACGCCGTCCGTGCGCGGCGAGATTGCCGACCGCTTCATCGAGAGCGAAGTGCTGTTCAACTTCTCGTTCCGCATCATCTCGATGCAGGACTCCGGCCAGATTCCGAACTACGAGGCGTCGACCTCGAAGCTCTTCAACTCCGAGCTCTCGCAGGACATGTCGCTGACCGGTGCGAAGACCTTCGGACTGCATTCCAACATCTGGGAGGACGATGACGGGCGCGCGCCGATGGGTGGGCGCTTCATCAAGTCCTACGTTGGGTCCGTGGCGTCGACCATCGCGGCCGGAACCAGCGAGATCCAGCGCAACATCATCGCCACCCGCGGGCTCGGACTGCCGCGTGGGTAGCGGGTCCCGTCCCGCGCCACCAGCGTGCTCGGGCCCGAGGGTGCAGATCCGAGGCGAGTGGCGGATCGGTGCGCCTCGCCGCCGCGTCTGGACGACGTTACTCGACCGCGATGCGCTTGAGCAGGCGATCCCCGGCTGCGACTCCCTCGTCGAGCGAGCACCCGACAGCTACGAGGTGACGGTGAAGGTCGGCGTCGCGATGTTGCGCGGCTCCGTCTCCGGACGGGTCACGATCGAGCGCTTCGCCGCCGAGCGATCGCTGCGTGCCGTCGCTGAAGGCGACAGCGATGGCGGGGCGCTGGCCGGGGTCTTGACGGTTGAGCTCGAGGACGCAGGGGAAGGGACGCAACTCTCCTACGTCGCGGGGCTGAGCGTGATCGGCGCACCCTCCAGCCCCGCCGGGCGCGTGCTCGAGGGGGTGGCGAAGGCGATGGCCGGGCGCTTCTTCGGCGCCATCGCGGAGCGGGCCGAGCGAGCAGGGGCGGCTGCCCCGGACGCCGTCGAGTAACGGCGCCGCCCGGTCGGCCGGGCGATCGGTCAGGCCGGACGCCTACCCCGCAGGCGCGGTCGCCGTCCGCAATGGCTGCAGGAAGTCCACGAAGACGCCGGCCATCTGGTGCTGCCGCTCGTCCTGCAATTTCAGCAGCTGCTCTGCCGAGAGCCCGTCGGCCGCGACGGGGGACAGCCGGTCACGCAGGTCGTGCAGCTCGCTGCCGTCCAGCAGGCGATGGAGGTTCTCACCGACGGCGAAGGGGTGGACGGCGTCGTTGCCGGGGATGATGCAGGTGGGGACATCGATCAAACGCAGCTGCTCCTCGGTCGCGCCGATCACCGGCAGGTCCGCGCCCTGCGTGAAGAACTTCCGCCAGTTCGCCATCACCTCGATGAACCGCGCCGGCTCCATCGCCATCAGGCGTTTGCGGTTTCCGGGATTCTGGCTGATGCGCTCGCTGAAGAAGTCCGACTGGCAGACGGCGGCCATGCCGCCGGCCTCGGCCGCTTCGATGAACTGGCCGTAGTAGTTGTGGCCCAGGCGGTCAGCGGCGGTCTGCCCGCCCGTCACACACCACAACAGCAGGCCCCGCACCGCCGAGGGGTGTCGCAACGCCAGCAGCAGCGAGAGCCGGCAGCCGGCGGAGCCGCCGCCTGCGATCGCCGGCGACGCACCGAGTTGTCGCAGCAGCTCGTGCAGGTCGTCCGCCCAGATCTCCTGCTCTGATTGGTCGCCGTCGATCACCACGTCGGAGGCGCCGCAGTTGCGCCGGTCGTGGAGCAGCACGGAGAAGCCGGCGTCGGCGATGTGCTCCCCGATGATGCGCACACGCTCCAGCTCGCCGCGGCCGCCCGGTGTCAGCACCACCCAGTCGTCGCCGCCCGGCAGCACCTCATAGTTGATGCTTGCGCCTCGAACGTCCGCGATCGGCATCGTTCTCGCCTTCTCCACATCGCCACCATACTGCGAGCGCACCGGCGAGCCCGCCGCGCACTCGATTGCGTGCCCCTACGTCCCGGGAGAAGCTCGATCGTGACCGGGCGAGGAAAGGGCCTCTGCGGACATGTGGCTTGCGCTCCGACAGGCTCTCCGACGGACACTGCTGTCACGATCGACGCTGACGGCGCGGTTGGCGGTGCTATTGGCGCTGGCGATCGGCGGTCTTGGTGGTGGGATGGTTGCCTACCAGGCCCGGGACGCCGAGGTGGACCGCCTGGATCGCCGCCTGGAGGCGGTGACGGCGGACGTGGGCGCCGTGATGGACGAGGTGGTCGACTCCGGCAAGGAGATCGCCCGCCTGACCGCGGAGGCCGGCGACAGCCGCGTCGTCGCCGAACGTCAGCAGACGACCATCCGCGAGCTGGAGACGACGCTGGCCGAGACCGCCAGCCGCCTCGCGCGAGCGGAGACGGCGCAGGGCGAACTCGGACTCACCTACGTCGACCTGCTCGATGAGCGCGACGAGCTGCTCGCGAGCTTCGACATGCTCGAGGCCGAGCGCGAAGATTTGATTACCGAGCTGGCGACGTGGTCAATCCTGACAAGAATCGACTCCGCCTCGCTGAAGATTGACCCGTTGCTGTTCGACCCGGCGAGCGGGGCGAGTCTGCTCCGCGCGGTCTGCACCGGCAGCATGGAGCCCTCGATCGGCTGCGACGACACCCTGGTCGCGTTTCGCCCGCAGACGCAGGACCTCGCGGTGGGAGACATCATCATCTTCCGGGCGCCGGAGCCCGGCTGCGTCGGCTTCAGCTTCGCCAGCACGATCCTGCACCGCATCGTCGTGGTACAACGCAGCGCCGAGGGTCAGATCGAGTTCAGGACGAAGGGCGACTCGGTATCCCAGGTCGATCCCTGCCCGGTGCCGCAGTCACACGTGCTCTTCGAGGTACTGGCGATCATCTCCGACTCCCGCTTCGACCAGTAGCCCGGCCCGGTAGACGATTGGGGCGGGAGCCGGCCGCACCCGCTAGCCGAGCAGCTCCGCGGGCTTGAGGTCGAACTCCTCGATCATGTCCGCCGCGTAGGTGATGCGGCCGGACAGCGTCGAGGCGTCGCCGTGCGCCAGCGCCAGGCACGCCTCCGCCATGTTCTCGACCGGCGTCACGTTGTCCTTGTTCGATTCGTTCACCAGGCCGTGGTGCAGCACGCCCGGCGTGGCGACCAGGCCCGGCGAGATCACGTTCACGCCGATGTTGGAGTTGCGCACCTCCGTCGCCAGGCCTGTGGTGAAGCGCTCCAGCGCCGCCTTGCACATGCCGTACACCGTGCCGCCGCCGCCCTCGCCGGGCCCGGCGGAGAGCTGCGGGTGCAGCGCCGCGTGCGAGGAGATGTTCACGATCCAGCCGCCCTGCTTCTCCCTCATCCCCGGCAGCACCATCTGCGCCAGGTGGAAGGGGGCGAACACCTGCACCTCGAACATCAGCTTCTGGCGTCGTTCCGGGAACTGCTCCGCCGGGATGAAGTAAGTCACCGCAGCGTTATTAACCAGGATGTCGACGGGGCCGTAGGCGTCGACCGTGGACTTGATCATCGCCTCGCGATCCTCGCTGTTCGCGATGTCGCAGCGCACCGCCAGCGCCTCGCCGCCCGCGGCGGTGATGCGCTCGACGACGCCGTTGATGCTGCCCGGCAGCGGGTGGTCGCCCTCTTCGACCGTGCGCGCGGAGACCACGACCTTCGCGCCCTCCATCGCGTAGCGAATGGCAATCGCCTCGCCGATGCCGCGGGATGCGCCGGTCACGACCGCGACCTTCCCTGCCAGCAGCCCGTCCTTGTTCACTTCCGCCGCCATGCTGTCGCTCCTCGTTCGCCCATCCGGGCGCTGTGCGTCTCAGGTTCAGTGCGAGGGCGACGCTACGGAGCATGGTGGGACGCGTCAAGGATGAGGAGCGCGCCGAGCGCACGCCTCGAGCGCCGGCGGTCACCGATCGGCCTCTCACGACTGTGATATAAGTCCCGCTATGGAGGGGCATGCACCTTGCCCCTCCATGCCCGAAAGAGGCGGAGGGGATCGATGGCAGACGAACAGATCGCCCTGGCGGCGCACCTCATGCGCCGCGCTGGCGTGGGCGCGACTCGCGACGAACTCGAAGCAATCGCGGCGCGGCCGTACCAGGACGTCGTCGAAGAGCTGCTGACGCCGGACCCGGCGCCGGGGCCGAACGCCGACCTGATCGACCGCTACTATCCGACCTCGTTCAGCGCCGATACGCCGGTGATCTGGGCGTCGTGCTGGATCTACGACATGGCCAGCAACAAGAACCCGCTGCCGGACAAGATGGCGCTGTTCTGGCACCACGTCTTCGCCACCGGATGGTTCAAGAGCGAGCATGGGCCGGCCCTGATCGCCCAGATCGAGACCTTCCGCGGCAACGGCCTTGCCAACCTCCGCCAGATCCTGCTCGACCTCTCGCGCGACCCCGCGAT
>JASLOV010000150.1 GCA_030745285.1 Dehalococcoidia bacterium
GCCGGTGTGCTGTATCCGCTGACGGGCCTGCTCGTCAGCCCGATCTGGGCGAGTGCGGCGATGACGCTCAGCTCGCTCTCGGTCATCTCGAACGCGCTGCGCCTCCGGTCGCTGGAACTCTGAGGGCGGCGTCTGCGTCCCAACGTACGTAAGGTGGATATGGACCGATGCGAGAGGGCGATGCGATGGGGGCTGGCCGGTGTGCTCGCCCTGCCGGTGATGGTCGGGGCGCAGGAGCCCCCGAACTTGCGGCAGCTCTTCGAGACCGGTCAGTACCAGGCAGTCGTCGACAATCTTCCCGGCCGGGCCGGCGACCCCGCGGCGGTGTATCTCGCGGCGCAGAGCCACGCCAAGCTCCAGCAGACGACGCGCATGTCCGGGCTCCTTGATCAGCTTGCGGCGCGGCCAGTCGAAGATCCCTGGCATCATGTCGGCCAGGCGGCCCGGCTGGTCGTCCAGGGCGACCTCGAGGCGGCGCTCGCGTCGGCAAACCAGGCGGTCCTGATCGGAGCGATAGTGCCCGAGGCGCACTACCAGCTCGGACTGATCCGTGCCCGGCGCCAGGAGTTTCCGGCCGCTGCCGCGGCGTTTGACGCGGCGGCCGAGCGCGATCCGTCGTACGCCTACGCGTTCTATTGGGCCGGTCTCGCCTACTACCGTCATCAACGTGTTGACATGATGGCCGCACGGTTCGAGGCGTTCCTGAAGACGGCGCCCGAGGCGCCCGAGCGGCCGCGGGTCGAGTCGATCATGCGCACCGTCCGCGGGCGGTAAGGCTACCGTTCATTACGAACTACCGGAGGGCGACACGGCGCGCACGGCGCGCCGCGCGCGGGTCGGCGTGGGGCACTCGGGGTCCCCGCAGAGGCCGCGCGGGGGCTTGGGGCGTAGCCCCAACAGAAACAATGGGTGGAAGCTCCGGCCGTCGTGTTCGGCGTGAGCGCGCGCAGACGGCACACCAGGCGCGCCTTGCCATCCGACATGGCGAGGTGCAAGACCTGCTCCGCGACCTGCCCGGGATCCGCGAGAAACCGCTCTGGGGCGGGCTGACCTATCGCTATCGCGACCGGGTCGTCTTCGTGCTCACCCGTCGCGCGCGCAGCATCCTGCTGGAGATGAAGCTCACCGAGTTCGAGGCGGACGCCGCGCTGCGGCTGCCCGGCGTCCGGCCGCACAGCTTCACGCGCCTGGCGCGGACCGGATGGATCGCCGTGACGATCGATGCAGGGACTCCAATGTCGCGCGTGAGCGACCTGGTCGATCGCAGCTACGAGTTGCGGGTTGAGTCGGCATCGCCGGCCTGAGTCTACGCACCGCCGCCCAGCCGCTTGAGCCGCGTGGGGCTTGGGGCGCAAGGCGCCCCATCTACTTTTAAAACGCGTGGCCGATCGAGAAGAACCAGCGGCCAAACGGCTCGCTCGCCTCGCGGCGCACCCGCGCGGCGTAGTCGGCGCGCAGTAGGCCGAAGGGTGTACCCACTCGCAGGCCGAGGCCGAGTCCCATCCTGAGATCCGAGATCGCGATGGCGCGGATCGCCTCGAACGTGTTGCCCGCGTCGAAGAACGCGACGCCGCCGAACCTGCCGACGACGGGAAACCGAAGCTCCTGATTGAAGATCAGCAACGCCGGACCACCCGGGTCGCCCAGAAAGTTGATCGGTCCGAGCGAGTCCTCGCGATAGCCCCGTACGCTGTTGCCACCGCCCGCTGTGAACTGCTCGCTCGGGATCAGCTCCTGTTCGAATCCTCGGCCGAGGCCCAGCCGCGCGGCGGAGGCGATGACGACGCCGCGCCCGAGCGAATGGAAGAACGATTGCTGCGCCAGGTACTTCACGAAGCGGAAGTCGGATCCGAGCGCGGCGGGGGCGTACTCGAAGCTCGACGCGTGGAACCAGCCACGCGTCGGCGTGATCAGATCGTCACGCGTGTCCCAGACGCCCGTCGTGTTCATTCGGGCGACGTCGACCGTCACGTCGCTCGGAATCGGTTCGAACGGATCGTCCGACGGCAGCAAGTCTTCGAACGTGTGGTTGCGCTCGAAATCATACGCGTAGGCGACCGTCAGGTTGGCGGCAGGGCTGAACCGCTGTTCGAGAGTGATCTTCTTCCGGTCGGAGAACTCCGAGAACGGCGCGTCGGTGTCGTTGAGACGCTCCCGGCCGAGTGTCGCGTACAGGTTGGTTGTAAGAGGAACACCGAACATCGACGGCGCGCTCACGAATCCGCGCACCGCCTTCTCGACCTGCGTGTATCGGACCGAGGCCCCGACGGTCGCGGCACGACCGAGCAGGTTCGAACGCGTGAGGTCGGCGGTGAGGCCGGGGCGGAGTGTGCGTGAGTCGACTTCGTCGAGCGGCGCGTTCTGATCGGCGATCTGCAAGCCGTATCGCAGTCGATACGCGGGCCATTCCTCCACGGTCACCCGCGCCCGAATCGGCTCGGCGTCGCCAGGGTCCGGGGACGGTCGGTCGTCGGCCGGCTCGGCCTCGATATTGACGCTACGAAAGACCCCGGAGTCGTACAGGCGCCGGCGTGCCTGGAACCACGACTCGAGGTTCACGGCCTCTCCGGGCGTCAGCTGCAGCGCCCGTTCCACAACGCCCGGATGGGTGCGGTAGACGCCGGTGATCGCAACGCTGTCGAGGAGCTGGCGTGGGCCTTCCGAGACGGCAATCCGAACAGCCGCCTCGCCCGATGCTCGGTCGACCGACGTCGCCACGCCGACCCGGACCGTGTTGAATCCAGCTGCCCGATAGTTGGCGTCGAGTCGCAGCCGTGCCGCCTGTATCGCCGCGACCGAATAATCGTCGCCCGGCGTGAGGCCGAGGACGTCGCGGGCCTCGGCCTCGGGGCGTGCGTCCAAGCCCTCGAGGGTCACGCTCGAGATCGTGAACCGTGCGCCCTCGACGATGCGCACCGGCAGCGTGGCGGTCTCACCCGAGAACTCGGCGGGCCCGACACGGACTTCGGCGTCCAGCCAGCCTGACCGCCGATAGAGCACCGTCAGCGCGTTGGCGACTGGCTGGGGGTCGAGCCAGGCCGTGACCATCAGATCAGCGGCCACGAGTTCGCGTTCGAGCGTGTCGGTGTCGATCCCCGCCTGGCCGGTGAAGACAACCCGTCGAACGCGCGACCGGATGCCGGGTACGACCGTCACGGCGATTGTCTTCGTGTCGCCGGTGTCGACGCGAACGATCGCATCGACACCCGCCCGCACGTGGCCCTGCACGACGAGATAGCGGCGCACGATGGTCCGTAGTTCGTCGAGCAGGAAGCCGTCGAACACCGACTGATTCCACGCCGCCTCCAGCTCGCGCCGAACCCGGCCTGGCGGGGTGTATCCCTCGACCGCAAGCGTCGTCATCGGTCCGGCGTCGATCTCGTAGAGCAGCCGGGCCGTGCCGTCTGCGACGATGCGACCCTCCAGGATCCGGACCTCACGATACGCCCGGTCGTGGTAGAAGCGCTCCAGCGTGTCCTGGTCGCGCTGCCAGAGGTAGAACTCGAAGCGCTCGCCGGTCGTGACCTCGAGTTGCTCGAGCAGGGCGGCGTCGTCGAACCGCGGGGTGCCGGAGAATTCGACCGCGGTCACGCGCGGCGGCGGCGGCGCCGAGGTCGTGGGCGGACGTGCTGCGGCGGGCGCGGGCGCGGCTGGCCCGAACGTCACGGCGTGGCGGAACTCGTACGAACGATCGTTGTCGTCGAACACAACCGCGCGCAGCTCGAGATTCCGGCGAGGCGTGTAGTTGACGATCCACGTCAAGGCACCGCTTTCGTTGAGACTCTGAGAGAAGATCAACTGAATGTCGCGGCTGAGGTTCCGGCCGAAGGTCAATCGAGTGCCCGGGTCGGTTTCGGTGGCGATCAGACTCGAGTCGAACCTGACGTTGCGGCCGCCGGTGACGTCGAGCCTGAGCGTGTCGAGCCCGACGACCCGGCCGGCGGCGCCGAGGGCTTCGCCCGAGACCAGGCCCAAGGCCCGCTCTCGCGCGATCGCCCCAGCCGCCGCTCCGGCCTCGTCCAGGGTCCTTCCGGTCAGCAGCAACGAGATGATGTCGGCTTCACTGGCCGAAGGCGACGCGCTCAGCCCCGAACGGAAGTCCGTCGGAGTGCCGTTCAGGTTCAGCGTGATGTCGTGGTCAGAGACTCGCGTCCGGGCCGTCAGTGTCAGGATCGGCTCGACGCGCGCCGGGTTCGTGAAGTCGATGGCACCACTCTCGATCTCGTAGGTGGTGCCGGCCAGGAAGATCTCACCGCCCTCTCGGATCTGCACGCGGCCGGCCAGGGAGGGCCGGCCGAGCGTGCCGATGAGCGCCACGTCCGCGCCCAGTTCGAGGTCGGCATAGTTGTTCGTGACGACGATGTCCTCGGCCGTCGTGAACCGAGCGTTCAAGGCCAGCTCGTCCAGGGCTGATGGTTCCTCGTCGATCAACGCTGACATCCGTGGCGCCCTGAGTGCCGCGAGCAGACCCGACGTCAGCGAGAGTGGTTGCCGGAACCCGCCGCGCAGCACCGTCACGCCCCCGCTGAGGGCCGGGCCGTCGTCCGAGAGCGCTAGCGTCAAGTCCGTGTCGACTTCACTCCGCAGGCCTTCGGGGATATTCATGGCCAGGCCGCGGCCGACGATCGACAGCGACCC
>JASLOV010000151.1 GCA_030745285.1 Dehalococcoidia bacterium
ACGCAGCGCTTCATCGACGACGACCTGCGGCCGCTCGAAGAGCGTGCCGCCGCAGGCGAGATCGACGGGGCGGCGGTCCGGCGCGCGGTGATCGAGCGCTCGCGCGAACTCGAATTCTTCGGCATGACGCAGCCGGCCGACTTCGGCGGCAGCGCGGCCGGTCCGATGGAACTGACCGTGGTGCGCGAGGCGCTGGCCGCCGCGAACCTCGGCGTCGCGCGCTCCGTCTTCGGCCCCGGCCCCGGCGTGCTCGCGCGAGCGGAGGGGCCGCTGCGCGAGCGCTACCTGGAGCCGCTGATGCGTGGCGAGCTGCGGGCCTCCTTCGCCTTCACCGAGCCCTCGGACGGCTCGCTGCCCACCAGCGCGAAGCGCGACGGCGACGACTTCGTGATCGACGGGCGCAAGGCGTTCGTGAGCGGCGGTGGCCAGGCCGACTTCTACGAGGTGATGCTCAACGTCGAGGAAGACGCTGGCGGTCCCGGCGGCGGGGCGATGCTGATCGTCGACCGCGACGCGCCTGGGCTGAGCCGCGGCGACGACTTCACCAGCCTGGACGGCTCCACCCACTGCCAGCTGATCTTCGAGTCGATGCGCGTCCCCCAGACTAACATCGTCGGCAGCGTGGGCGAGGGCATCCCGCGTGCGCTCGGCAACATCGGCCGCGAGCGGCTGCAGATCGCGGCACAGGCCAGCGGCACGGCGATGTGGGCGGTCGACTTCACCCGCCAGCACATCTCACAACCGCATCGCAGCGGTACGCCGCTCGGCGACCGCGAACAGGTGCGGGCGATCTTTGCGCAGATGGTGATCGATGCCTACACGATCCGCAGCGTGCTCTACCGCACTGCCCGCATGGCCGCGGCCGGCGACGACATCATCAACGAGGCGGGGATCTCCAAGGTCGTCGCCAGTGAGGGCGCGGGCCGCATCGTCGACCAGGCGATCCAGCTCACCGGCGCGATGGCGCTGGTCGAGGGCCATCCGCTGGAGCGTCTCTACCGCCTCGTCCGCACCTGGCGGCTGGCCGGCGGCGCCTCCGACCTGCTGCGCCTCAACGTCGCCCGCGGCATGCTCGAATTCGACGCGGGGCGTGTGTAGGGCGGGTTGAGCCGGTTGTCGCAACAGCCAGATCCGCCAACAATGAGCCCATGCCTGCACCAATGAAGTTCTGCCCTCGCTGTTCACTGACCCTTACGACGAAGGAGGACGGCGGCCGCGAGCGGCTGGCCTGCCCGGACGCCGGCGGCTGCGGCTTCATCGACTTCGGCGACTTCTCGATCGGCGTCGGCGCCGTGGTCTTCGATGACGACCGCGCGCTGCTGGTGCAGCGCGGCTGGGAGCCCAACCGCGGTCACTGGCAGATCCCCGGCGGCTACGCCGAGCACGACGAGAACATCGCCGAGTCGGTCGAGCGCGAGGTGCTGGAGGAGTCCGGCATCACCGCGAAGCTGCGCGACGCCGTCGGCTTCCGCCACTCCATCGGCGGCGGTATCGGCGGGCCGAGCACCAACATCTACATCGTCTTCAGGCTCGACGCCGAGCCGGGCGAGCCGTCGTTCGACGACGACGAGATCATCGGCGCCGGGTTCTTCTCGCTCGACGAGATGGCCAACATGGAAGGCGTGCAGGGGCTCTCGCGCTGGGCGATTGAGCTGGCGCTGCGCGCCCCTCACGGGAGCGGCATGCAGGCAGTCGACGGCCCCGGGTCTGGGCGAGCGGGCTGGACGCTGTTCGGGCTGGAACCCGGCGGGCTACTCTAGACTCAAAGCGAGTTCTAGCTTTGATTTCCGCATAAACCAACTATCGGCTACCCTATAACCTTCCCGTGAACGTCATGGTCATTTCGGACCGAGAGAACCTCGGTGTAGTCTCTGTGACGTTGCAAGAGACGTATCAGACGTAGCAAGGCACGAATGACCACCGCCGAACCGCCGGCCCGCCCGACGCCCGATCACTCCGACGATGCAGACGCGTACAACGTCGCGGCGCGGATCTACGGCAACGGCTCCCCGCCACCCGCGAGCCCACCACGGCAGCGCGCCTCGAGCGGGACCGCAAACGGAGCCCGCCCCACCAACGACGCAGGCGAGAACGGCCCCATCGACGGCTCCGACGCCCGGTTCAACCTCGCCGAGCGCATCTACGGCGGCGGGGCGAACGGCGGCCGCCATTCGGCGACGGCCAACGGCGTCGCGAGCGGCCAGCCGGAGCAGTACAACCTCGCCGGCCGCGTCTACGGCGATGGAGCCGCACTGGACGGCGACGTCGTCGCCGCGCCGCCCCCGGAGTCCTCCCCACCGTCAGCGCAGCCTGCAGTCGCCGCCGTCGCGCCACCGCGCTTCGGCGGCCCACCGGCCCCGGCCGCGACGGCACTGGCACTGGCCGGCGGCCCGCCGAAGCGACGCTTCTCGATCCGCACGTTCGACTCGCTCAGCGTCCCGGCGTTCCGCTGGTACCTTCTGGCCCAGCTCGGCTCCTTCGGCGCGATGAACATGCAGATGCTCGTCCGAAGCGTAATCGTCTTCCAGCTCACCGGCTCTTACGCCGCGCTGGGCACGACCTCTCTGTTCACGGCCATCCCCGGCCTCGGACTGACAATGTTCGGCGGGCTGGTGGCCGACCGCTTCCCGAAGAAACGGGTCGTGCAGGTGGGGCAGACCGGCAGCGCGGTCATGGCGCTGATCATCGGCACGTTGCTCTTCACCGACCGCTTGCAGTTCTGGCACCTGCTCGCCAGCTCCGTCGTGCAGGGCACGATCATGGCGCTGATGATGCCGTCCCGGCAGGCGATGATGCCGGAGGTCGTCGGCATGGACCGGCTGATGAACGCCACCGCGCTCGGCATGGGCACGATGAACCTGATGCGGCTGGTCGGCCCGGCCGGCGGCGGGTTCTTGCTCGCCACGATGGGCGGCGAGTGGGTCTACTTCGTGATCGTCGGCTTCTACCTCTGGTCTGTGCTGATGCTGGCGAAGGTGCCGTTGGTGAGCGCGGCGATGTCCGTCGCCGGCGCGGCGGGCGCGGGCATGCGATCGAGCATGGGCGGCCCAGCGGGCTCCCGTCCGGCCGGCACAGGCATGCGACCCGGTGGGATCGGTGGCCCGGGCGGTATGGGCGGCATGGGCGGTCCTGGCCGGCGACGCGGTGGTGGCGAGCTGGGCGAGATCTGGAACGGTCTGCGTTACATCCGCCACAACCCGACGATCATGACGCTGTTGCTCACCAGCCTGGCGATGGTGATCTTCTCCATGCCCTACCAGATGATGCTGCCCGGCTACGTGCTCGATGTGCTCGGCGGCGGCCCGGAGATGGTGGGCCTGCTGATGAGCATCACCAGCGTCGGATCGCTGGGCGCCACCCTCGTGATCGCATCGATGCCGGG
>JASLOV010000152.1 GCA_030745285.1 Dehalococcoidia bacterium
GTGCGACATGGCGCCGCGTGCGGTTCGAAACATGAAAGAGGCGCTCTACCGTGGCTACTACATGGACCCCCTGCAGGGCCAGGCCTTCGGCAGCTCGATCGAGCAGAACCTCGGTGGCATGCAGGACTCGATCGAGGGCCCGCTCGCCTTCTCAGAGCGCCGCCGGCCGAACTTCACGGACAGCTAGCGGTGGCGGCCGCGCTACCTGCGGGAGGCTCACCGGAGGAAGAGAAGGGCGGTGCGGGGCCCTCGTAGGCCCAGGAATCATCGCCCTGGAGCAGTGCTCGGATGTGGTTGATCTCACCGGCATGGAAGGTGTCGTGGTGGGCGATGGCCGTAATGATCCAGCGCGTTGGTTTCAGCTCTCCCCAGTTCGTGAGGCGTGCGCGCTCTAGTTCAGAGTCATCGCCGAGGGCCTTCACCGAAGCGCGGAACCGACGGTGGCCCTCGTGGAGCCACTCCATCAGTTCGTCTCGCGGGCGTGGCTGCTCCACCCAGATGGGCGGCGCGTCGCCTACCAGCGATGCGCTCTTGAAGGCGTAATCGTTGTACATCCACTTCGCCCAGGCGACGTGCTCGAGCACGTCGGCGATCGAGCGCACGCCGCCATCGGGAACCGCGAGCCAGTCCTCGTCCCTGACGGTGCTCAGGTTGGCGAGCAAGGACGACTCGCCGCCGGTCTCAAAAGTCTGATCGAGCAGCCGTTCCAGCGTTGCGATCTCTGTGCGTGACATTGCATGTAGCTCCCCTCAACAGGGCGCAGTCCCGACTCCGGCTTGCGCCGCGATCCGGGGCCGCCACGTTGCTACCTGCCGAGGTAGTTGAGCAGGCTGTCCGGGTAGCTCGTGCCGACGAGGCCCGCGGCCACGAGGGCATCGTACTCGTCGCGGTCGAATCCGAGCAGGTCGAGGTAGATCTCCTCGTTGTGCGCGCCGAGGCGCACGGGGCCGCTGCGGATTGAATTCGGCGTCTGCTCCATGCGGAACATCAGCCCGGGATACGGGTGCGTGCCCGCCGTCGGCGTCTCGAGCTCCTCGAAGAAACCGCGGGTGTTGAGCTGCGCGTCGGCTAGCGCCTCGAGGGCGTTGTGCACCGGCGCGGCGCAGACGCCGGCGGCCTGTAGCTGGTGGAAGAGCTGCTCCTTGTCCCGCCCGGCGGTCAGTGTCGTCATCTCGGCGTCGAGCTGGTCGGCGTGTTCGTGTCGCGCCTCCGCGGTGGCGAATCGCGGGTCGGCGGCGAGGTCGCTCTCGAAGACCGAGCAGAGAGCGGCGAACTCCTCGTCGGTGGCGACATCGATCGCGATCCAGCCGTCCTCGCCGGCGCACCGGTAGACGTTGTGCGGGGCGTGGGACCGGTGTGTGTTGCCCTGCGGAGGCAGGTCCCGGCCGTTCATTGTGAAGTCGAAGATGAACTCGCCGAGCGTCGGAATGAAGCCCTCCGTCAAGGGCATCTCGATCAGCTGCCCCCTGCCCGACTGCTCGCGGTGGCGCAGCGCCATCATCACCGCCAGCGCCCCCTGCACGCCGGAGATGGCGTCGCTGGCCAGCGTCTCGCCCAGCGCATCCGGACCGGCGTCGGGATAGCCCCGCAGGTGCGTGTGGCCGATCATCGCCTCCACGTGCAATCCGAAGGCACGGTAGCCGTGGTAGGGCCCAGTCAGGCCGAAGGCCGGCATGCGCAGCATCACCAGCCGCGGGTTGACCGCACGCAGCTCATCCCAGCCGATGCCGGCCTTGTCGATCGTCTCCGGGACGTTGTTCTCGACCAGCACGTCGCACTGCTCGATCAGGCGCAGGAAGGCCTCGCGTCCCTCCGGCGACATGATGTCGCAGGTCATCGACTTCTTGTTGCGGGCGTGCGAGTTGAAGGAGGCGTTACGGTTCCACGGCTCGTCGCCGGGGTCGTGGTCGGGGTAGCGGCCCGGCAGCCCTCGCTCCGCCATGTCCTTCATCAGCGACTTCGGCACGACGGTCTCCGCGCCACGCGAGTAAGGCTGGATCTTGTTCACCGGCTCGACGCGAATGACCTCCGCGCCCCACTCGGCGAGCAACTGGGTGACGTGCGGCCCGGCCCAGACGACGGTGATCGCCGCGACGCGCACGCCGGCGAGCGGCAGCGGCAGCGGCTCGGACGGCAGGGTCGAGGGTGCCGATGCGGCCGGCCGGGGCTCGGCCCCCGGCTCGACCCCGGGTGCGGGCGTGCTCGCGAGCTGCTCGGCCACCTCGTCGTTGTGCTCGCCGAGCAGCGGGGCGGGGCGCAATGGCGGGCGGGGCGAACCGGACATGACGAAGGGGCGGCCGGGGTAGTCGAGCGTCCCGGCGACGGGATGATCGAGACTGTCCCAGAAGCCGCGCTGGCGGTAGTGCGGGTCGGAGAGCACGTCACTGACCGTCATGATCGCGCCGGCGAGGATGCCGAGTTGCTGTGCCTCGGCGACCGCCTGCAGTTTGGTCTTCTCCGCGAGATAGGCGTGGTACGAGCCCTCGACCTCCTCATACAGCTCGTCCGCGACGAGCGCCGCGGGGCCTTCGAGCGCCGGGTGACCGATCAGGTCTTCGCGGCCGATCAGCTTGAGCAGGCTCGGCAGGCGGTTGGCGGCGCCCATCAGGTTGACGTAGCCGTCGGCGGCCGGTCTCACGCCGGCGCCCATGCGCGGTGCGGCCGCATTCATTCGTCCCGGCGCCATGCCGGTGTAGGCCGCGATCGTGAGGTTGATCACCCGGCGGTCGCGCGACCCGGCCTGGCACTCGTAGATGGCGAGGTCGATGTGGTCGCCCGCGCCGCCACGCTCCACGCGGTAGCGCACGAACATGATCGCGAGCGCGGCGGTGAGCCCCGCGTGGTGGCTGGCGAAGTGCCCGGCGAGCTTCAGCGGTTCGCGCTCGCGGTTGCCGGTGGCATGCATCGGCCCGCCCATCGCTTGCAGCGTCAGCTCGGAGCCGCGGTAGTCGCGGTACGGGCCGCTCTGTCCGAAGGGCGAGATCGAGACCATCACGAGGGCGGGGTTCACCGCTCGCAGCGTCTCCCACCCCCAGCCGTTCGCCGCTGCCTCACCGGGCGCGAAGTCCTCCACGATGACATCCGCCTCGGACGCCAGACGGATCACCGTGTTCGATGCATCTGGTCCGGTGAGATCGAGCACGAACGATCGCTTGTTGGTGTTGAGGTTGAGGAAGAGTCCCGACTGCTCCGGGTCGGAGACGTCGCCTGGGAACGGCCCGTGACGGCGGGCGGGGTCGCCGCCGGGGGGCTCGACCTTCAGTACGTCCGCACCGAAATCGGCCAGCAGCTTGGTCGCATAGGGGCCGGTCACGCCCCGGCTGAGGTCGATGACGCGGATGCCCGCGAGCGGTCCCGACATGTCAGGAGTTCCTTCCCGACTGCAGCGTCTCGGCTCCAGTCACATCGCGCGGGCCCCTCGACAGCGCATCTTGGCACAGGCGCCGGGGTGACGGCGGCGAGCAGGGCTCCCGCGGCCCCGTGGCGGCCCGAGCAGTGGAGGGGACGTCAGTACAGGCTCGTCGCCTCGCGCTCGAGCGCCAGCCGTTCTGCGGCGCTCAACGGCGACGCCGTCGATGCGGTCTCGACGTTGTCGTGGATGCGCGATGGGTGGCGCGCTCCGGGGATGGCGACGGAGACGGCGGGATTGGAGAGCACGTAGCGGAGCAGGTTGGTGGGGGTGAGCGGACCGTCGTAGCCGCCGGCGATCCGCCCGCGCATCACGCTCGTGCGCCCCGACCCGCCGAGCGGGCGCATCACGATCACGCCGACATCGCGCTCGACGGCGAATTCGATCAGCGACGCCGTGTCCGGGAAGAACGCCGAGTACTCGAGCATGACGGTGTCGAACACCCCCGATGCGACGGCCAGCGCCAGCACGTCGTTGCTGTGCGAGGAGATGCCGATGTGGTCGATCAGTCCGCGGTACTGCGCGATCTTGAGCCCGGCCAGCGCACCGTCATTGCGCATGACGGCTTCCCACGCGCCGGCCGTCGAGATGTCGTGGAGCTGGTAGAGAGCGATGCGCTCCGCCCCGAGCATGCTGAGCGAGCGGTCGACGTCGCGCTGGCTGCCGTCGAGAGTGTGACTGAAGGTCTTGCTGGCGATGTGGAAGCGGTCCGCGCCGCGGGCGCGGACCTCTTGGCCGATCAGGAATTCGCTGCCCTGGTACTCTCGTGCCGTGTCGACGAAGGTGATGCCGAGGTCGACCGCGGCGGCCAGCGTCTCCGTGCCCTCGGGCGACCCGGGCGTGTCCATCGCTCCCAACCCGAGTTCGCTGACGAGCAGCCCGGTCCTGCCCAGCCTGCGCTGCCTGATCTCGGGCACCTGGACCTCTCGTCTCGTTCGCGGCTCGCCCGCAGCTCATTCGACGCGAGGCAAGAGTTCTTCGTGCTCACCATATCGCCGCCGGGCGGGCGCCTGCCGGCGGCCGAAACCGGTAAGGTGCAGGCGCGCACAGTCCGCCCACGATGGGCGCTCGGTCGCGTCACTGCCCGTGGAGGGGTGATGGCACACCGCATCTCGATCAGCCTGCCGTGGGATCCGCGCGACGCGGAGGAGATCTTCGAGCGGGCGCGCAACGCGGACGAGGCGGGCGTCGACACGATCTGGATGAACGAGGGCTTCGGGCACGACGCCTTCAGCGGCCTGACGCTGCTGGCGACGGAGACCTCCAACGCCCGCATCGGCACCGCGATCGTCAACGCCTACTCGCGCACTCCCGGCGCCCTGGCGCAACATTTCGCGACGATCGACCAGCTCTCGGAGGGGCGCGTGACGATCGGGCTCGGCAGCAGCGGGCCGGGCGTGATCGAACGCTTCCACGGCATGCCTTTCCAGCCGGCGATCGGGCGGCTGCGTGAGGTCGTCGAGCTGATCCGCGCGATCTGGCGGCACGAGCGTGTCACGCACCATGGCCAGTGGTACGACATCGAGCGCGCGCTGGTGATGGGGGTCGACCCCGTGCAGGAGGAGCCTCCGATCTACCTCGCGACGCTCCACCCGAACAGCGTGCGCATGACGGCGGAGCTGGCCGACGGCTGGTTGCCGGCATGGCTGCCGTTCGACCGGCTGGCCTCGGAGATCGCGCAGCTGCGCGAGTGGGCCGTTGCGGCGGGGCGCGAGCCGGACGCCGTCACGGTACGTTCGCCGTCCAGCGTGACCGTCTGCGAGGACCGCGAACGCGCCGACGCTATCAGGCAGGGGCAGAGGCAGGGCCTGGCGTTCTTCGTCGCCCGCAACGGCGACTTCTACTACCGGCAGTTCGGTCGCCACGGCTTCGCCGACGAGGCTGCGGCGATCAAGCGCGCCTGGGACGACGGCGGCGCCCCGGCCGGCATCGCCGCCGTACCGGACGAGCTGCCCGCGAGCTTCAACTTCGTCGGAGGCGTCGAAGCGAGCATCGAACGGCTCGACTGGGAGGCGGAAGCGGGCGTCGACCTGCACCAGGTGACGATCGTGGGGGATGATGCGCGGGCGTGGCAGGAGACGATGCGGCGTCTGATCGGTTAGTAGTCGGTTGACGGGAGGACGGCGAGTGACTCGGCCGGCCGGCGCAAGCGAGAGAGATTGAATCGAGGAGGACGACAATGGCGGAGACGATCAAGATCCAGGACTACCTTGCAGGGTACGTGCGCGGCGTGCTGAACCAGGCCGCGCGGGCGATCGAAGACCTCACCGTTGAGGAGCTGCACTTCCGGCCGGGCGAGAACTGCAACTCGATCGGTTTCGACGCGTGGCACGTCGCTCGCACCGCCGATAACCTCATCCATTTCGCCTTCGAGCGCGAGAAGCCGGTGTGGCTGGTGCAGGGACTGGACGAGGCGTGGGGCCTGCCGAAGGTCGACCAGGGTACCGGCATGGCGCCGGCGGATGCCTACGCGCTGCGCTTCCCGGAGCCCTCGGCGCTCGTCGGCTACTGCAACGATGTGGCGGACGCGATCGTGCCGCGCATCGAGCAGATGACGGACGAGTACCTGCTGACCACGACCGAGATCCGGCCGCAGGGCGAGCTGCCCCGCTACCAGATCATCGGCCAGGTGATCGTCAATCACGGCAACAACCACACCGGCCAGATGAACCTGGCGCTGACGCTGCTCGGCAAGCCGGGGCTGGGTATCTAGCCCCGGCCAGCGCTCCGGACCACGTCACTCGCTCGGTGGCCAGGCCCGCCTGCGTGCAGTGCGCCCTGCCGCGGTGCCGCCGTGTTGCCGGCTGAGCCGCTAGCGACCCTGCCAGACGGGGTCGCGGCGCTCGGCGAAGGCGCGGGCGCCCTCGACCGCGTCCTCGGAGCCCCAGACCGACTGCACGAGCGTGGAGCCCATCTTGCGGGCGTAGTCCTGCGGCATCTCGATGCCGAGTGTCGCCATCTTGCGCGTCGCTCGGACGGCGAGCGGGGCGTTGGCCGCGATGGTCGCCGCCATGGCGGTGGCCATCGGCATCAGCTCCTCCTGCGAGACGACCCGGCTCACCAGCCCCATGCGCAACGCCTCCGGCGCGTCGACCGGTTCGCCGCTCAGCAGCAGCCACATCGCATTCGAGAGGCCGACGAGGCGGGGCAGCGAGAACGAGCCGTTGGGCGGGCAGAGCCCGACCTTCACCTCCGCCAGTGCGAGCCGGGCGTTCTCGGAGCAGATGCGGATGTCGCAACCAAGCGCCTTCTCCAGCCCGCCTCCGTAGGCCGCACCGTTGATCGCGGCGATGGTCGGCTTGCCGAGGTCGGCGGGGCCTTGCTCGAACGCGTTGGACCGGCGCGGCGCGTTCGACGGCGCAGCCGACGAAGCGCCTGACGAGGCTCCCTCGGCCACCTCCTTGAGGTCGCGCCCGGCGCAGAAGGCGCGGTCGCCGGCGCCGGTGTAGATGCCGATCCACGCGTCGTCGTCGGCCGCGAAGGTCGCTTCTGCCTCGCGCAGCTCGGCACCGAGCTCGCTGCCGAGCGCATTCATGCGCTCCGGGCGGTTCAGCGTGATCGTCGCGACGTGGTCATTCACCTCGTAGAGCACGTATGCCATGGCGGTTCTCTCCGTATCTCTCTGAACTTCGATCAGGCCTCGATCATCAGCGGGGTCTCATCCCTGCGCGCACCATACGCCGCCATGCGCCGTCGTGTGCGTACGCTCGCGTGCGATACGCTGCGCCGCCACTCGGTCGCGATCCAGGATTCGTACGACATGGAGTTCCACGGCCAGGCGATCACCCCGCACGCTCGTGCGCTCGACGACGACCTCGTGGAGTGGTTCTCCGTCTGCCGTCCAGCCGGTGAAGTGACAGAACGGCTGGGTGGGCTCGTGGATCTTGACCTTGACCACCTCTCCATGCCGGGCGCGACCCGCCCCGGATCGCGCGAGGGCTTCGCGGCGGAGGTGCTCCCGGCGCTGCGAAGGTAGAGCGAGCGTGAACGGCGGGTGGGTAGCGGGTCAGACCCACTACCGCGGGGTGACCATTAGTGACACATTGTACGAGGGCGTGTTACTGTAGGCGTTGCTGGTTTCGTACGGTGCCTGGCATCGTACAGGCGAGCTCCTCATCTCAATCTTCCGAGCTCGCGGTGGCTCGTGTCAGCCTGGAAGCGCTCGGCGGTGCCAACGCGGGAATGGTTGGCGGCAAGACGCCTGAGTGTCCGGGAATGAGTGGTACACGAGCAGCGAGTGTCCGTCGGCTGTCGGATGTTCCGCGTGCTCCGGGTGATGCGCCGCGGCTGCGACGCCCTGGAGTGCTACACGCTTCCTCAACACGTTCAGCCTTTCCGAACAGGAGCCCCCTCACACAGTGGCACTTCTCTCACCCGTAAAGCCTCGCACGAAGACGAAGCAGTACGAGGACGGTACCGACCAGGACGATGACACCCCCGGCGAAATTCCAGACCTGACGTTCGAGCAACTCGGCATCGCCGACGACCTGGTGCAGGTGCTGAACGAGGCTGGCATCACCGACCCGTTCCCGGTGCAGGTACTGACGATCCCGGATGCGCTCGCAGGGCGCGATGTCACGGGCAAGGCGCAGACCGGCTCCGGCAAGACGCTGGCCTTCGGCCTGCCGATGATTGACCGCACGACCACCGCCGAGCCGCGCCGCCCCCACTCGCTCGTGCTGGTACCGACGCGCGAACTGGCCAACCAGGTGGCCGAGGAACTGACGCCGCTGGCCGCGGAGCGCGGCCTCTGGCTGAGCGCGATCTACGGCGGCGTTTCGATGCCCCGCCAGATCCAGGCCTTGCGCGAAGGCGTGGACATCGTGATCGCGACGCCGGGCCGTCTCAACGACCTGCTGGAGCGCAACGAAATCTCGCTACGCAACGTCAAATTCGTCGTGATCGACGAGGCCGACCACATGGCCGACATGGGGTTTCTGCCGCAGGTCGAACGCATCCTGCGACAGACCCGCGGAACGCCGCAGACGTTGCTCTTCTCCGCCACGCTGGACGGCATGGTCGCGACGCTGGTCGACCGCTACCAGAACGACCCTGTGCATTACAGGGTGGAGACGAAGACCGCCACCGTGGAGACGCTGGAGCAGCGCTTCATCCGCGTCACCTCCGGCGACAAGATCCGGGCGGCGGCGCGCATCTGCGCAGGCGCCCAGCGCGCGCTCGTCTTCGTGCGCACCACGCACGGCGCCGACCGCCTCGCGCGGCAACTGGGCAACGAGGGCCTGAGCGCCGTTCCCATCCACGGCCGGCTCTCGCAGGCCAAGCGCGAGAGCACCCTGAAGCGGTTCGCCAATGGCTCCACGCCGGTGCTGGTCGCGACCAACGTCGCCGCGCGCGGTCTCCACATCGATGACATCGACCTGGTGCTCCACTTCGACCCGCCGGAAGACCACAAGGTCTACCTGCACCGCTCCGGCCGCACGGCCCGCGCGGGCAAGGAGGGGATGGTTGTGACGCTGGTGATGGCGGAGCAGGTCCGCGACGTCACCCGGCTGGAGCAAAAGGCCAGTATCGACATTCAGATCGTGAAGATGGCCAGCGACGACCCCCGGCTGCTCGATCTGCTGGCCTGGGATCCGCCGCGCGGCATCGAGAAGCCGGTGCCCCCGGGCCAGCGCAGCAAGCGCCGCGCAAACTGGAGCGTCGGCCAGGCTCGCCCGCGGCCGATCAAGCGTCCCGGCCGGGTCGCTGGTGGCGGCGGAGCCCGCCGGCGGCGATAGCCCTCACACCGCTCCCATCGTCCTGCTCGGACGCAGAAGCCCGCTGCATGTGCAGCGGGCTTTCGGTGTGCG
>JASLOV010000153.1 GCA_030745285.1 Dehalococcoidia bacterium
CGTCTTCGGCGACACCCACGCCCGCAGCTGGGACGAGGTGCACCCGGCCGTCCGCGCCGCCGTCGACGAGGCCGACATCGCCGTGCACTGCGGCGACATCGTGCGCATGGCCGTCGTCGACGGCTTCCGCGCCGCCGCGAAGCGGGCCATCGTCGTCTGCGGCAACTCGGACCCGCCCGACCTCTGGCGCGCGCTGCCGGCGAAGGAACACTTCGAGGTCGACGGCCTCCGCATCGGCGTCACCCACCCGATCTGGGGCGCCGAGGAGTTCGAGCCGCCCCGCCTGCTCCCGGACTTCAGCGACGGCGGTGTGCCGGCGGTCGACGTGATCTGCTACGGCCACCTGCACGAGCCGCTGATCGAAACCGCCGGCGGCGTGCTCTTCGTCAACGGCGGACAGGCCTACCCATCGTTCCTCGTGCCCGCCACCGTCGTCTGGCTGACGATTGAGCGCGGCGTCGCCAGCGCCGAAATCGTCGAGGTCGCGCCCGCCGAGTAGGCAGCGGAGTAGTTGCGCGATGGCCGGCCCTCACCCGCCGACGCCGTCACTTCGAGGCCGTTACTCGTCCAGGAAGTACATGACGCCGTACTTCTCCCGATCTCGATGATCTGCTCGGGCGACTCCGCCAGCGGTCCGAATTCGAGCGCACCGTATGAGGAGCGTATGGTTTGCCCGAACTGAGACTGATTGCGTACCGGCCGCCCGGCTGGGCGTGACCTGAACAGGAGTGTTCAATGGCTTCATCCTCAAGCGTGAAGGAGCTGCTCTCGCTCCGAGTTCCCCCGATCGCGATCGGGATGTTCTCGAAGCCGCCGTCCGGCGTTGAGCGTTACACCGGTGAACCCGTCCCGTCGGGCTGCTCGTTCTGGGCGAGCGCCCAGTCGGGGCTGACCTTCTACGCACAGCCCGAGGATCACCTCTGCGCGGTCGGGTCGTACACCCACAACATGGCGGGGGCGGAGGCCGCCCCTCTCGACCTGCAGGACACGGTCGAGTTCATGGTGGAGAACCACTACCTCGAAGAGAAGGACGTGCTGACGATCCCGACCCTGGAAGCCTCGCCGAACGTGGTGGCCTATGCGCCGGTCGATGCGCAGGCGTTCGAGCCGGACGTCGTGATACTCGCCGCCGAGCCGAGCCGCGCGATGCTGCTGTTCGAGGCCTCCGTGCGCGCCGGCGCGGGCGACCCAGCCGCGACGATCCTGGGCCGCCCCGGCTGCGCGGCCGTGCCCCAGACCGCGAACACCGGTCGCTCGGCCTTCTCGTTCGGTTGCATCGGGAACCGGACCTACACGGGCCTTCCGGACACCGAGATGTACATATCCGTGCCCGGGAAGAATTGGGATGCGGTCGCCGACGCCGTGGAGGAGATCGTGAACGCCAACGCCGCGATGGAGGGCTACCATCGGCAGACGCTGCTCGCCGAAGATTCCTGAGAGGTCCACAGACGGCCGCGGGGGTGCTGGTGGCCTCGCTCCAACCCCCGAGCTGAATCTATACTCGGAATCCGTGGGCCTGTAGCTCAGCTGGGAGAGCGCCACACTGGCAGTGTGGAAGTCGGGGGTTCGAGTCCCCCCAGGTCCACCACACAATTCGAACCTGAGAGCGGCCTGATGGGCCGCTCTCAGTGATCCCGGCATCCTAGGAAGGGACAGAAGAGGGACAAGCGCCGCGCTGCTCGTCTGTCGTTACACTCACCGGTGATTAATACATCGGCGAACTCCGACGGGACTACGGGAAAGCCTTGCGGGCCTGGCACGTCACATCGGTAACGCGGGCCGAATCGCGCTCCGCGTTCGCTCCTCGCGACCGTCACCCCGAGAGGAGAGAGTGCCATGACCGACCCCACAGCCCATCCGGCACTTAGCGACGAGTACGAGCGCGGTAACCTGCGCGGTCTGGCGGGTTCCGTTGAGGAGCGGGTGCACCTGTTCTCGCACTGGGACAAGGTGCTGCACCAGCGCCAGCTGCACGTAGCGGCACAGCCTCACCGCTTCGACCGCCGCCTCCGTCCGCTCGATGTCGAGTACAAATCTGCTGGCGCCACCAGGACGATTGACGACGACTTCGACCGTTACGATGTGGCGGGACTGCCGGTGATCGCCGACGGCGCCGTGGTCCACGAGACCTACCGGCTTGGCATCGGCCCGGAGACGCGGTGGCACCTCTGGTCGGCGTCGAAGAGCTTCACGGGCACGGTGCTCGGACGGGCGCTCCAGGAAGGAGTGATCGACAGCCTCGATCATCCCGTCAACCGCTTCGTGAAGGTCTCCGGCGATGGCTACGGCAAGGCGACCTTGCGCCAGGTGATGATGATGATGTCCTCAGGCGTGAACTTCTCCCACTTCGAAGGGTTCCCGGACCGCCGGGAGATGTACCGCCAGATCTGGACGGGCGATCGCGACCTCGACGACTTCGCGGGCGAGCTCGGCCGGCGGGTGCCGCCCGGTACCGACTTCAACTATCTGGCAACCGACACCCACATTCTGTCGATAGCGCTGCGGGCCGCCTACGACCAGCCCTTGCACCAGATCATGCAGGAGCAGTTGTGGGATCCGATCGGCATGGCCGGTGACGCGTTCTGGTCGCAGCACCGATCCGGCGATGAGGGGCATGCGTTCGGCCACGCCTGCCTCTGCCCCCGACTCCTGGAGTTCGCTCACCTCGGCCAGCTCTACATCCAGGACGGCGTCTGGGACGGTCGCCGCCTCCTGCCCGAAGGCTTCGTCGCCGCGAGCGGCACGCCCCGGCAGCCGTCCCACGAGCCGAGCGAAGGCGAGCGCGGTTACGGCTACCAGTGGTGGATTCCCTGGCGGTCCAACGGCGAGTCGATGGCCTCCGGCGCGTTCGGTCAGATGATCTGGCTCGATATCAACCGCGGAGTCTCGATCGCACGGTTCCAGCGCCCAGGGCGGAGGCGGCACCCCGAATACACCCGAGGCCATCGAGGACACGCACGCTGCGATGCGAGCGATCGTTGACGCCGTCACCGAATGACGACCGCTCGATCTCAGTTGAGGATGTCGGAGCGCCCCGCCATCGACATTGAACTTGAGAGCGGGCCTCGTGCCGCTCTCGGTGATCCAGGCGCGCTAGTCGTCGCTCTCCAGCCGGTCGAGCCGGCTCATGATGGAGTAGTCGACGCCCTGGTGGGTGAGCGCGGTGGCGGCGAGCACGCCGATCGCGAGTGCGGCGCCACCGACGGCGGTGACGATGTCCCACTCGCCGATCGCTCCGACCGTGAGCACGATGGCACCGGGCACGCCGACCGCCATACCGGCGAAGAGTTGGGCGTGGCCGCCCTCGTCCCGGTGCAGCCGCTTGATCGCTCCCTTGAACATGCTGGTCCCCTCAATCTGCCTCGTGGCCAAGACTCCGCCGCGCGCGGCGGTCGCTATACTCCCTTGCGCCGGACGACTCCTCCCGGATGAGCGGGCGCCCAGGCGCGGGGAAGGGAAGAGCATAGTGGAATACAGGAATCTCGGTCGGTCCGGTTTCGAAGTCTCGGTGATCGGACTGGGCACGAACAACTTCGGCATGCGTATGGATCAGGACGCGACCCAGGTAGTCGTGGACAAGGCGATCGACGAGGGCATCACCCTCTTCGACACCGCAGACGTCTACGGCGGGCAGGGCAAGTCCGAGGAATTCCTCGGCAAAGCGCTGGGCAGCCGCCGCCAGGACGTGCTGGTGGCGACGAAGTTCGCCAGCCCGATGGGCGAAGGGCCGATGAAGGCCGGGGGCTCGCGGCACTGGATCATGAACGCCGTTGAAGACTCGCTGCGGCGGCTTGGCACGGACTACATCGACCTCTACCAGGTGCACCGGCCGGACCCGACGACGCCGCTCGAAGAGACAATCCGTGCGCTGGACGACCTGGTGACGTCTGGCAAGGTGCGGTACCTGGGCAACTCCAACTTCGCCGGCTGGCAGATCGCCGAGAGTCACCACCTTGCGAAGAACAATGGCTGGGCGCCGTTCATCTCGGCCCAACCGCAGTACAGCCTGCTGGAGCGCAACGTGGAGCGTGAGGTGGTGCCCGCGTGCAATGAGTACGGGCTCGGCGTCCTGCCGTACTTCCCGCTGGCCAGCGGCCTGCTGACCGGCAAGTACAAGCGTGGCGAGGATGCCCCGGAGGGCACGCGCCTCAACTCCCCGATGGGCGAGCGTACGCTGACGGACCGCAACTTCGACAAGGTCGAGAAGCTGGAAGAGTTTGCGCAGGGGCGTGGCCACACGATCCTGGAGCTGGCGTTCAGCTGGCTCGTCAGCCAGTCGCACGTCGGCAGCGTGATCGCCGGTGCGACGAAGCCGGAGCAGGTCGAGGCCAACGCGGCCGCGGGCTCGTGGAAGCTCGACGAGGAGGAGCTGGCCGAGGTCGATCAGATCACCCGCGGCAGCTAGCGCCGGCGGCGCCAGCGTCAGAAGCGCATGCCGGCGCCCCTCGTGTGAGGCGCGCCGCCCCGTCTGCTCGAGCCAGGCGCGCAGGTCGGATCGAGTCGATCACCTTCGCACCCCGAGCTGTCCGCGCTCGCCGGCGGGGGCGGTGGCGACTGCCGGAGGTTCGTGATTTGCTGTCGCGGGCGGGGGTGCCGATGTCCGAGACGATCCGTGAACTGCTGGCCGCTGGCGAATCTGACGCGCCCGCGATCGGCGCGCCGGGGCGCGAGGCGCTGACGTACGCGACGTTGCGCGCGGACGTCGAGCGGCTCGCCGGGCAGCTGCGGGCGCTCGGCATCGGGCGCAACGATCGTGTTGCCATCGTGCTGCCGAACGGGCCGGCGATGGCGGTCACGTTCCTGGCGGTGGCGAGCTGCGCGACGGCCGCGCCGCTCAATCCGAACTACCGTGAGCAGGAGTTCCGCTTCTATCTCGATGACCTCAACGCGAAGGCGCTGATCACGCGCCCCGCGGACCCGGCCGAGTCGCTCGAGGCACCGGCCGCCGCGCCCGACGGGGCGGAGCGACTCAGCCTGGATGGGGACGCGGGCGCGCTCAACCTCAGTCTCGACGGAGCAGCCGTCCGGGCGGTCGAGGCGGTCGACTTCGCGGAGGCGGACGACATCGCGCTGGTGCTGCACACCTCCGGCACCACCTCGCGGCCGAAGATCGTCCCGCTGAGCCACCGCAACCTCACGACATCGGCGGGCAACATCATGGCCTCGCTGGCGCTGACGCCCGAGGACCGTTGCCTGAACGTCATGCCCTTGTTCCACATCCACGGGCTGATGGCGGCGGTACTCGGCTCGCTGGCGGCGGGCGCATCCGTCTGCTGCACGCCGGGATTCGACGCCTTCCGCTTCTTCGACTGGTTCGCCGAGTGGCGGCCGAGCTGGTACACGGCGGTGCCGACCATGCACCAGCTCATCCTCCAGCGCGCCTCGCGGCACGGCGACGCGATCGAGGCGAACCGCCTGCGCTTCCTGCGCTCCTCGTCGGCCTCATTGCCGCCGTCGGTGATGGCGGAGCTCGAGGAGACCTTCGGCTCGCCGATGGTTGAGGCCTATGGCATGACGGAGGCGTCGCACCAGATGGCAGTCAACCCGCTGCCGCCCGAGGCGCGCAAGCCGGGCTCCGTGGGGCCGGGCGTGGGCGTCGAGGTCGCGATCATGGACGAGCCGGGGGCGCTGCAGGCGAAGGGCGTGACCGGCGAGGTGGTGATCAAGGGCGGCAACGTCACCAGCGGCTACGAGAGCAACCCGGAGGCGAACGCCGGGGCGTTCACGGACGGCTGGTTCCGCACCGGCGACCAGGGTTACCTGGACGAGGACGGCTACCTCTTCCTGACCGGGCGGCTGAAGGAGATCATCAATCGCGGCGGCGAAAAGGTGAGTCCGCGCGAAGTGGACGAGATACTGCTCGAACATCCCGCCGTCGCGCAGGCCGTCGCCTTCGCGCTGCCCCACGATCGCCTCGGCGAGGAGGTCGCCACCGCGATCGTGCTGGCGGAGGGTCACGAGGCGAGCGAGCGCGAGTTGCGCGACTACGCCGGCGAACGCCTGGCGCCGTTCAAGGTGCCCCGCAAGTGGGTCTTCGTCGACGAGGTGCCGAAGGGGCCGACGGGCAAGCTCCAGCGCATCGGGCTGGCGGAGCAGCTGGGGCTGGTCTGACGGGCGGTCCGGCGGTGCGCCGTCCTGTGGTCATGCTTCGACGGGCTCAGCATGAGCGACGAGGTCCAGCGTACCGCGACGAGGTGCAGCATGAGCCGTGAGCGTTGTGACTCCGCCGTCCCGCTCACCCTGAGCTTCGTCGAAGGGCGAGCGGCCCCACCCATCGTGAACAACTCGTCATGAAGAACCCATCATGAAGATCGCCGTCTACGGGGCCGGCGCCATCGGCGGCTACCTCGGTGCGCACCTCTCGCTCGCCGGCGAGGACGTCACGCTGATCGCGCGCGGGCCGCACCTGGCGGCGATGCAGCAGCTTGGTCTGCGGCTGATCGAGGGCGGCGAAGAGCAGGTCGTGCGCCCCCGCTGCGTCGAGGACCCGGCCGAGGCGGGGCCGCAGGACTACGTGCTGCTCACGCTGAAGGCGCATCAGCTGCCGGAGGTGGCGGATCACCTCCCCGCGCTGATCGGCGAGGGCACGACGGTCGTGACGATGCAGAACGGCATCCCCTGGTGGTACTTCCACGCCTTCGATGGCGCCGCCGGTGCCGGTGGGCGGTACGAGGGGCGGTTGCTGGAATCGGTCGACCCCGGCGGCGCGGTCTGGGAGGCGATCGGGCCGAAGCGGGTGGTCGGCAGCGTCGTCTACCCGGCGACGGAGATCGAGACGCCGGGCGTCGTACGTCACGTCGAAGGCAACCGCTTCTCGCTCGGCGAGCCGGACGGGTCGAAATCGGACCGGGTGCGGCGGCTGGCGCAGGCGCTGATCGGGGCCGGGCTGCGTGCGCCGGTACGGCCACGGCTGCGCAATGAACTGTGGGTGAAGCTGTGGGGCAACGTCGCCTTCAACCCGATCAGCGCGATCACCGGCCTGACCCTGGCCGCGATCTGCGCCGACCCGGAGCAGCGTGCACTCGCGCGCGAGGCGATGCTCGAGGCGCAGGCCGTGGCGGAGGCGCTCGGCGAACAGTTCCGCATCGACGTCGATCAGCGCATCGAGGGCGCGGCCGCCGTCGGCGAGCACAGGACCTCGATGCTGCAGGACGTGGAGCGCGGCCGCCGCACGGAGGTCGACGCGATCGCCGGCGCCGTCGCCGAACTGGGGCGTGTGACGGGCGTGGCGACGCCACGTATCGACTCGTTGCACGAGCAGGTGAAGGCACTGGACGGGAGCGTGGAAAGGTAGTCACCCTGTCGCCGCCTTGTCGCGCGATCATCGGGAGGATGCATGCCAGACCCCGCAGTCCTCGATGGCCCTCAGGAGCTCACCGCTGAGTGGGTCACCCAGGCGTTACGAGAAGCCGACGCACTTTCCGACGGAGGCGCGGTGTCGGCAATCTCGTGGGAGCCGATCGGCGACGGCTACTACGGCGTCGTTGTGCGGATCCATCTCGACCGGGGCGCCGTCGCGGCGGGTGCCCCGTCGACCGTGATCGGCAAGTTCTCGTCGTCGACCGCGCTGACACGCGAGCGGGCCGGTGTGCTTCGCTTCTACGCGAACGAAGTGGGGTTCTACCGCGACATTACTGGCACGGACGGGCGCGGCGCGGGGATGCCCGTGCCGGCATGTTTCCACGCGGCATACGACCGGGAGTCGGCCGGCAGCACGCTGCTGCTGGAAGACGTCGACGGCGAGGTGGGCGACCACGTCGAAGGCTGCACGCCGGAGCAAGTGGAGCAAGTCGTGCGGTGTTACGCAGCCTGTCACGCTCGCTGGTGGGAGGCGCCGGACCTGGACGAGTACGGCTGGCTGGCGATCGACCCCGCGCGGGCCGCGCAAGACAGGCAGACGGCCTACGATCGGTCGCTTGAGCGAGCGCTAGAGCTGAGCGAGCCGCTCGCGGGCCCGCAGTTCTCGGCGACGATGAGGCGTACCCAGCCGCATGTTGCGTCGTTGACCATGGCTGTGCGCGAATCCCCCCGGACGTTCTGTCACGGTGACGCGCACGCCGCGAACGTCTTCTTCCCGAGGGCGGGAGCGCTCTCGCCGGAACGACTCGTGATATACGACTGGCAGCTCGCCGTCGCCGGCCTCGGGACGAGCGACATCGCGCGCTTTCCGATGGTCAGCATGGCACCGGACCAGCGGCGAGCCGCCGCGCCGGGGCTGGCGGAGGTGTACCTGTCCGAGCTGAAGGCGGGCGGAATCGAGAGCTACTCGACGGAGACGTACGATCGTGACTTCCGTGTCTGCACGCTGTTCCATCTGTCGTCCTTCATGATCGCCTTCGGCACGGTCGACACCTCGTCGGAGAGCGGGCGGGCGCTGTTGTCTTCGATCGTCCCCCGGCTGGCCGCCGCACTGGAAGACCTGGGCGACGTCGCGGACATCCTCGACGGGCTCGATTCGCCCTCGGACGGGCCGTAGCGCGCTATCATCCGGCGGCGATGGCAACGTACATCCTGCTGCTGACGCTGGAGGCCGAGGGGCGCGCGTCGATGCTCGACGACCCCGAGAGCCTGCTGCGCGCCGAGGCGGCGATTTCGGTGCCCGGCGTGCAGCTGATGGGACTCTACGGTGTGCTCGGCGACTACGACTTCGTCAGCCTGATCGAGGCGCCGGACAACGACACCGTCGCCCGCTTCACCCTCGAGCTGGGGGCGAAGGCCGGCGCTCACATCACGACGCTGCCTGCGATCCCGATCACGCGCTTCGCCGGCCCCGGCCCACGCGAACGACTGGCGGCCGGCACTGGCGTGGCGCTCGATCCGCCCGATGTGCCCGACGCACCAGCGGGCCCGAGCGATCCGAGACCGCCCGGGCCGGGAGCACCGGCCTGAGCACCAGCGAACTTCGTTCCTCAGAGGGGGGACGCCTGTGACCCGCATCTACAAGATCGCCGACCAGTACGTCGAACGCGTGGCGGCGTTGAATCCGCTGGCGGCGACGGGCATGGGCGTGCCGGGCCACGATGCGGAGATGCCGGACTACTCGCCGGACGGCGCGGCGGCGATGGCGGCGATGGTGCGGGCGACGATCGCCGAGCTGCGGGCGGCCGTGGTCGAGGGCGAGCGCGACCGCGTCGCGCGTGACGGCATGCTCGACCGGCTGGAGCTGAGCGTCGAACAGTACGAGGCGGGCGAGTACCGGCGCGGCCTCAACATCCTCAGCTGCCCGTTGCAGAGCGTGCGCAGCACCTTCGATCTGATGCCGCGCGAGACCGCCGAGCACTGGAGCAACATCGCCGCCCGGATGCGGCTGGTGCCGGAGACGCTGGCCGGCTACCGCCGGTCGCTGCGCGAGGGCATCGAGACCGGCATGCCCAGTACGCAGCGGCAGACCGCGGAGTGCGCGAAGCAGTGCGCGGTCTGGACCGGCCGGGCGGAGGGTCACGCAGACCGCACGCCGTTCTTCAGCCGCCTGCTCGAAGCTTTCGACGGCGCGGAGGTCGACGACGCGGCGCTGCGAGCGGAGCTGGAGGCCGGCGCGGCCGCCGCGACCGGGGCCTACGCGGAGATGGGCACGTACCTGGGCGAGCAGTACCGGCCAGAGGCCGAGCCTCGCGACCCGGTCGGTATCGACCGTTACCGCTTCGGCGTGCGCGCCTACCTCGGCGCCGAGCTCGACCTCGAGGAGACGTACGAGTGGGGCTGGGCGGAGCTGCGCCGGCTCGATGCCGAGATGGCGGAGACGGCGCAGCGCATCGCCCCCGGCGATGCGCTGGCGGCGGTCAAGGAGCTGCTCGGCAGCGACCCGGAGCGGTCGATCGAAGGCGTCGACGAGTTCCGGCGCTGGATGCAAGAG
>JASLOV010000154.1 GCA_030745285.1 Dehalococcoidia bacterium
GTCTCCATGTCCTCGAGCGAGGCGATGGCGACGCCGACCTTGCCGACCTCGCCGAGCGCACGGTCGTCGTCCGAGTCGAGCCCGATCTGGGTCGGCAGGTCGAAGGCGACGGAGAGGCCGGTCTGGCCTTGCTCCAGCAGGAACTTGTAGCGCTGGTTGGAGTCCTCCGCGTCACCGAAGCCGGCGTACTGCCGCATCGTCCAGAAGCGGCCGCGATACATCGTCGGCTGGACGCCGCGCGTGAACGGGTACTCGCCGGGATAGCCCAGCTTGTCGGCGTAGTTCCACTCCGCCAGGGTCTCCGGGCCGTAGAGCGGTTCGACCGCGGCGCCGGAGGAACTCTCGAAGCGTGGCTGGCGCTCGCCGAAGCGCTCCTTCGCCTTCGCGAAGGTGCTCTCTTCCCACTCGTGCTGGCTCTTATTCGCCACAGCCCCGCCTCACCTTCGTCCAGCCTCTGGGCCGCCCGGTCGGGCCGCCGGAGTGTAGGCGGGCGTTTACAGCACGATCAACGCGAGCCGGCCTGACAGGGCGCGCCACCCGAGCTCAGGCGCGCATGCCGGTAAAGTCGTTCGCACCCATCGGCGTCTGCACCTTGCCGGCCATCGAGTCGCCGTCGACCACGCCCTCGAAGTTGAGCGTCACTTCGCCCATCGGCGAGTTGATCTTCACGTTCCAGGCGACGTTGTCGCCCTCGACCGTGCCGCCCTCGATGTCGCCGCCGCCCTGCGGTCCGGCAAGGCTGCCGCTCAGCGCGCCACCGTCACTCGCTAGCGTGACCGTCACCTCTCGTTCACCCATCGGCGTGTTGAACTTCACTGCCCATGCACCGTCGACTGCCATCGGAACCCCCGGCTGCTCGCTACTACTTCTCGTCGCTCGTACCGACGCGCATTGTACGCCGCACCGTGCCGTACGAGACCACCGCTACTCGCCGGGCTCCGAGTCCCCTTCCGCACCGGGCCGCACGATGTAGTCGTACACGGCCGCCCCGATCGGTCCGCCGACCAGCGGCCCGGCGATGTACACCCAGAAGCCGTTGCGCGGTCCCGGGATCGCGATCTCGCCCCAGCCGGCCGCCAGCGCGACCAGACGCGGCCCGAGGTCGCGCGCCGGGTTCCAACCGGCCTGCGTCACCGGCGCGAAGAGGCTGATCAGCGCCGCCACGGTGAAGCCGATGAAGAACGGTGTGAGCGCGCCCGGCCGCGCACCGCTGCGCCGGTCGGTGAGCGCGAAGATCACGAGCACGAGGATCCCGGTCCCCAGCGCCTCCGTCGACACCGCCAGCAGCGGCGAGACCAGATCGCGGGCCGCTTCGTCGGTACCGAACATGTCGGGGTTCGGGAAGTACTCGCCGAAGACCATCGCCGAGTGCTGGCTGCCCGCCTCGCCGCGCTCGATGCCCCGCTCCTGCTCGAAGCGGTCGATGAAGGGACCGAAGACCGCAAGCACCACCGCCCCGGCCAGGATGCCGCCGGCCAGCTGCGAGCCCCAGTACGGCAGCAGCCGGCGCGGCGGGAACTCGTCGCGGCGGAAGAGCGCCATCGAGAGACTGACGGCGGGGTTGAGGTGCGCACCGGAAGCGCTGGCCGAGACGTAGATCGCCAGCGTCACACCAAAGCCCCAGACCGCGGCCACCTGCCACAGCCCCACGAGCGCGCCGGTCAGCACCGCCGACGCGACGGCGCCCGTCCCGAACAGCACGAGCAGGAACGTCCCCACGACCTCGCCCGCGTACGCGTGGAGCTGCCCGAGCCAGTGCAGCCGTCGCACGCGGCCGCCTCGGTCCCACAGCGCCATGCGTCCCCTCCCGCTCGACAGGCCGGCCGTGTGTCCGCCGGCGATCGACGTTACAGGCGTCCCCGCTCCAGCAACAGAAGCCAGGGCAACAGAACGAGCGGCACGAGGTCGCCGGGAGGGCTGGCGACCCGCTCGACCGGTCGGGCAGCCCGCGGGCTGGTAGGCAAACGGCCGAGGGCCGCGTGGTGGGCGGTAGAGGAGTCGAACCTCTGACCTTCCGGGTGTAAACCGGACGCTCTAGCCAACTGAGCTAACCGCCCCCGTGCTTTCGATGGCCCATCGATGCTAGGAACCGGCCATTCGAGCGGTCAAGGCTGGCGACGGCCCCCGGGGTGGTCCCGTCGCCCGGAGGTTGACGGCGAACGCCGCCCGCACCAGAAGATGGTCTCCCAATCCCATCGCGCCGGGGCGCCGCCCCGACCGGCCGAGGAGGGACCGATCAGTACCGACGCCTTCGCCACGCTCACCCTCACCGAGGTCGAAGAGGCCGCGGGCGAACTGCACCGCCGCATCGCCGTCGCCCTGCGCCGCATCGGCGAGCAGGGCGCCGACCAGCGCGGCCTGCACGAGACCAGCCCGCGCCAGCTCGTCGCCGCCCTCGTCGCGACGGTCGAGCTGGCCGCCGCCACGCTCGGCGCCGTGCTGGCGGGGACGCCGGCGGCCAGCGGCCGCAGCGACCGCCACCCCGCCACCATCGCCGCCACGATGTACGCCGCGCCCACCGTCGCCGCGCTGCTCTCGCGGCTGGAGCAGGACCGCCGCCTGCTCGCCTCGCTCGCCCGTCAGCTCGAATCGCGGCTCGACGGCGAACACCCCACCGCTTGGGGCAGAACGACGCTGCGAGCGATCGTCACCGACGTCGCGCTCACCGCCTCGGCGGCCTGCGCGCAGGATCTCGAGCGCCGCGCGGCCGAGGCTACTGCGTAGGGCGCGGAGTTCGAGTGGCGATGGGGGTGTTGGTCACGGCTGGCCTCACCTGCTTCTGAGACAACGTCGACTAGAGCCACTTGTCCACCCGCACCTTTAGACGCCTCCGCACAGCTTCCTGTCGCCACAAGCCCCCCGCCATTAACAGGTGACTATCCGGTCACCTATTGTTCCCGGCGGTGGAAGCAGTCTTCCGGGCCCTCGGTGCGGCGCCGCCAGCTGCTCGATGCGCTCTTCGAGCGCGACGGACAGACGCTCAATGCACTGGCGGGGCGGATGGAGATGACCCGCTTCGGGGTCATGAAGCATCTCGGGGTGCTGGAGCAGGCGGGGCTGGTGGTGACGCGGCGCGCCGGCCGCGAAAAGCTGCACTACCTCAACCTGGTGCCCATCCGCGATCTGCACGATCGCTGGATCAGCAAATACGTAGCGCCCTGGGTCGGCGCACTGACCGCGCTCAGGGACGAACTGGAGCAACCGATGACCGCCAACCCGCATCACGTCTTTCAGATCTACGTGCGCTGCTCGCCGGAGCAGCTCTGTGAGGGCATCACCTCCCCCGACTTCACCCGCCGCTACTTCTACGGCACCGCCGTTCAGTCGACGTGGGAGCCGGGCGCGGCCGTCGCCTACCTCAACCCGGACGGCTCGACCGCCGTCGAGGGCGAAGTGGTGTCCGCGGAGCCGCCGTTCCGCCTCACTCAGACCTGGCGCGTGATGTACGACCCGGCCGCCGCGGAGGAGTCCCCCTCGCGCGTGACGTGGGAGATCGAGCAGATGGGTGAGACCTGCCGCCTGACGATGACGCACGACCAGTTCCCGGACGGTTCGGTGGTGTTCGAGGGGGTTGGCGAGGGGTGGCCGATGCTGCTCAGCAGCCTGAAGAGCCTGATCGAGACGGACGAGCCGCTCAACGTCGGAGCCTGACCGTTGCTGGCCCTGACCGTTGGTGGCTGACTGTCGACGATCGAGCGAGCGCCCGACCGCGCCTGGCCCTCGACGCTGAGTACGTCCGCCGGCTCAAGCGTGTGGCCGAGCACCCGCCAGATGTCCTCGACGGCGAGGTCGTGCGCGACGCGAACGCTGAGGAACCCGTCACACCTGCACAGGTGACATCACGAGTGACGTAGGCCACTATCGAGCCGAGTTATCCACCACCTGCTCCGAGATCAGCGTGAAGGCCGAATCGCGCCAACCGTAGGCACGTTCCCGTAGCCGCGAGGGGCAACAACGGGCGTCGTCGTCCGCGTAGACGCCCTCCTGCGTCACCACCAGCCCGAGCCGCACCTCGACGCGGCCGCCCAGCCGCTCGAACATCACCAGCGCCGCGCCCCCCGGCGTCAGCCGGTAGACCGCGACCGCAAGGTCGCCCGCCGTGCCGCCCGACTCGACGACGACGACCGCCTCTTCGCGGCCGTCCCCGGTCAAGTCCTCGTAGACGACGCGATTGACGTTGACCTCGCCACCGCCGGCGCGGTTGATCAGGTCCGCGGCCACGGCCGGGGAGGCGAAGTCCACCTCGCGCAGCGACACGGCGCCTGCGCCGGGCAGCGCGGTCGCCCCCGCGGGCGCCGCTGTCGTCGGGCTCGCGGTCGCACGCGGCGCGGGAGGGTCACTGGCCCCGCAGCCGCTGAGCAGCAGGGCGCCGGCCAGCACCACCAGCATCGCCAGCGCGATCACCACCGGGACGAGCGCGGCGGGCAGCATCGAGCGGGAGTGCCGGGGCCCGGCGGGCCCGGGCGTGGAGGGACTGCCCGTTCGAGGACTGTGGCGCATCTCGCCCTTCCGTCCCGCCACCGTCACCGCAGCCATGATCCGGCCGCCCGGCCTCCGCGGTCAACGCGGTCATCTCGGCCGGCCCGCCCAGCGGCCTCCCCGTCTGCTACCGTGCCGCCATGTGTCGCAGTATCAAGATCCTCCGACGGCCCGAACCCGCGGTGTCCGACGACGAGATCGAGGCGGCAGCGCTCCAGTTCGTGCGCAAGGTGAGCGGTTACCGCGCCCCCTCGCAGGCGAACAGCGAGGTCTTCGAGGCGGCCGTCGCCGAGATCAGCACCTCCACCCGCGCGCTGCTCGACTCCCTCGTCGTCCGTGCTCAGGCGAGCGCGTAGCGTCTCCGCGGGACCCGGCCGGCGCAACGCTGAATCGCTGAATCGAGGCCTGCGATGAAGGCTGCCGTCTACTACGAGACCGGCGGACCCGATGTCTTCCGCTACGAGGACGTCGACGACCCCGTCTGCCACTCCCGCGGCGTGCTCGTCGACATCGAGGCGGTGAGCATCGAGGGCGGCGACGTGCTCAACCGCGCCGGCGGCGTGATGGCGACGACGCCGCACATCGTCGGCTACCAGGCGGCCGGCACCATCCGCGAGGTGGGTGCAGACGTCACCAACCGCGCGGTCGGCCAGCGGGTCACCACCGTCGGCCCCTTCGGCTCGCACGCCGCGATCCGCTCCGTGCCCGCGCAATCGACCTGGCTCGTGCCGGACGGCCTCTCGATTGAAGAGGCGACCGCCGTCCCCATCCCCTTCGGCACCGCCGACGACTGCCTCTTCGAGTTCGGTCACCTCGCCCCCGCCGAGACGGTGCTCGTGCAGGGCGGCGGCGGCGCGGTCGGGCTCGCCGCCATCCAGCTCGCGAAGCGCGCCGGCGCACGCGTCTTCGCCACGGCGTCGACCGACGCCAAGCTGGAACGTCTCGCGGGGTTCGGCGTGGACGAGGGCATCAACTACCGCGACGGCGACCTCGTGCAGGCGGTGAACGATCTCACCGGCGGCGCGGACGTCGACCTGGTCGTCGACCCCGTGGGCGGCGAGGTGCTGGGCCAGAGCCTGCAATGCCTGGCGCCGCGCGGCCGCGCGGTCAGCGTCGGCAACGCCAGCCGCGGCGAGCGCAATCTCGACCCCTCGCAGATCGGTCCCAACCGCTCGCCCACCAGCGTCTCGCTGGCGGCGG
>JASLOV010000155.1 GCA_030745285.1 Dehalococcoidia bacterium
TGGTACAACCACCGCAGGCTGCACGGCGCCATCGGCTACGTGCCGCCCGCCGAGTACGAGGCCAGTCTCCACCGTGAGACCGTCCCGGCGGAGGCCGGGACTCAATGAACCAAGCCTCCATCAAACCCGGGGCGGTTCAGACGGCAAGTTGGGAGCAGTTCGAGAAGATCAACTTGAAGCGGGGCGCAAGTTTGTTGACGCTATCGGGGCTTCAAGGCGAGGCGCTGGAGAACCTGTATGCGCGGCGGGATGCGCTCTACAACGAGTTGCTGCGGATCGAGAACATCGTGATGCCGGGGATGGCGGCCTTGCTGAGCCGTTTGAAGGAGGGGTTTTTGATGGGAATCGTGACTTCCTCGCACCGCGAGCACTTCGAGATCATCCATGAGGGGTCGGGGCTGCTGGAGCACATGGAGTTTGCGGTCGTGCGCGAGGACTACGAGCGTGGGAAGCCGCATCCGGATGGGTATCTTGCGGGGATCGAGCGGACAGCCTTGGGGGCGGGGGAGTGCATTGCCGTCGAGGACTCGCCCCGCGGCGCCGCGGCGGCACGCGCGGCGGGATTGCAGTGCGTGTTCTTCGCTCCGGGGGAGGTTGGCCACGAGCGCGAGGTGGGCGACGTGTATGCCCGAGTGGGGTCGGTCGAGGAGTTGGAGGCTGCGCTCCGCGAGTGGGCCGGGAGCTGAGCCCAGCCCGCGTGCCCTCAGCGTTGACTTCCTGGGCGCCCTGAGTGAGGGATGTCCGCACGTAGACGGGCGCTATGATCCAGCTTGCTGGGGAAGGAGGGGTTGCGATGAACAACCCGTTTGACGAGCTCGGTACCCGCACCGCCGAAGCGGTGGATCATCCCACGGGCCCCGATGTCGGCGAACGCCTCCACGACATCACCTTCCCTGATCAGACCGGCACGCTGGTCAACATCGAGGCCGCGCGCGGCGAAGGTAGAGCGTTGGTCGAGATCGACCTCGCCGAGGGGCTGCATCTCTACGCAGCGCCCGTGCCGGAGGGGGTCTGTCGCTACGACGGTGACGGTGACGGCGCCGGATTCCGTTGAGATCGGACCGGCGCGGTACCCGGGAAGGCGCCCAATAGAGGTGGCCGGCCTCGACGAGACATTCCAAGTCTTCGAGGGTCCCGTGGAGATCGCATTCCGGTGTACTACGTGCGGGAGGACGTCAAACATCTCCTACGCCGAGCGCGCTCCCTCGCCAGCGAACTGGAGGAGCCCGGCGCCGGAGTGGTGCAACAACTCATCGCGCACACGGAAGCACTCCCATCGACGGAGCGGTCCGTGCGGCTGGACGTGTCGGTGCGGTACCAAGCGTGCACGGCTGACGCTTGTCTCGTGCCCCAGACGGAGATTCTGCAGGTAGACGTGCCGATCGCAGCGGTCGAGATGGAGTGACGCTGCGCGGTGGGAGCGGGTAGCCTGACGAAGCACCGGACGTGGACTTATGGCCTGGGGCCGTCGAACAACTTGGCCAACTGAGCGTATCCTCGTGACGGGTCGCGAAGGGCCCCATCGAGCAAACCTCAGCAGCCAGCAATGGCCGTCCGGAGTGCGTGAGGTGTCATGACCGACCCTGTACTCCGCCTCCGTCAGATCTGTCTTCTCGCACGCGACCTTGAGTGGACGTCCGGCGTGCTAAGTGCGGCGTTTGATGCGCCCGTGGTCTTTCGGGACCCTCGAATGGCTGCTGGGGGAAGCCTCACCAACACACATATCCGCCTGGGCGACTCGTTTCTTGAGACAGTTTCGCCAACCGACCTCGCATGGGAGCGCTCCACGACCCAGACGAGACTTCTGGAGCGCAACGGTGACTGCGGGTACATGGCAATCGTGCAAGTCCCTGACGTCGCAGCGGCTTCGCGATCGATGGCTATCCAGGGAGCGGGACGAGGGATTGTTGCGGGCAACTGGAACGCGTGTCCCGGTTCACCGGGCTCAGGCTTAGCCGGAGTGGAGTCGGGGCCCTACGTGCTGGGCGAGGCTCTGCCCAAGGATCCCGACTCAGTTTCTGGCGTGAACGTTCAGTTCGACCCGAGGGACTTCGGGACCCTTGCTGAGATTCAAGAGAATTGGCCCGGCCACGGCGAGTTCCCGAGGAATAAAGGGGCCTACTTCCCCGCCGGAAACACATGGCAGAACGAGGTTGACGCACGGCCCCACGGGGGTGTCACGGCCGGCTTCGCAGCTGTGGAGATCGCGCCGCGGGACGGTGATCCCGAGGAGGTCTGCCAGCGGTGGATGAATGGACTCGGCGCAGGGTGTTCGATTGACCCGGCGCAACCCAACACGCTCCGGCTGGCAGGTGGGCAGACCATGAGATTCGTCATGCCGGAGTCGGGTGGCCGAACTGGCGTTGTCGGCGTGGATCTGTGGGCGACCCCTGGCGCTCACAAGAAGTTCGACTCTGTAGACATTTGTGGCGTGAAGTGGACCCTCGTGGATCCCGTGGGTGATGCGACGGTCGCCTAGCACCGCAAGCAACCGCTCCTGAACGCCGTCGCATGGCTGAGGTTCGAGGCCGCGACTGGACGGGCGGCAAGCCGGCGATTCTTCAACCACCGAGAGCTGGAACCAGGTGGTCCCCGCATTGGTGGGCAGCCTACGCTACGGCGAGTGCCGTACGGAACTGCCGGTCCTCCGCGTCCCAAACGTGGTCTGAGCAGCGTCCGCGCCCACCGGAAGACCCTCGCGCTGCTCGCGCCAGGTGATGAGCGTACTCACGGTTCGCGCCGCACGAGCGACGGTGGGGAAGACGCTGATGCCGTGCTCGAAAGCGGCCTCGACGAACGGATCAGGCCCCCCGCCCGATGGGGGTCGAACCGCCACTACCGGCACGCCGCTGTCGTCTTCCACTCGCCTGAGCATCGCTGCCCACTCGCCGGCAGCGGCCGTTTGATCGCCGCCGTGGCCGCCGGCACCGCCGGCGTCGGGAGATGTGGAGAGCACGACGCCGGTGCCCGCTGTGCGGGTCACGATGCGAAGCGCGCGCTCCAGGTGGCCGGGCGCCCGCAGCATCACGTCCAGTGGGTTGTCGACGCTGGAACCGGCTACCGGCACGAATTCATGCAGTTCGTCGCGGGCCCAGTCGGGCAACCGTGCCAGCCGCAGACCGGCCTTCGCGGTGTCGTCCGCGGAGAGGACGGCGAAGCCGCCGGGCCCTCCGATCAGGACGGTCTCCCGCTCCCGCACGCGCGCCGCACTGGTGGAGACCCCGACCGCCAGGTCGTGGAGATCGTCCATCGTCTCGGCCCTCAGCGCTCCAACCTGTGCACAGAGGGCGTCGAAGAGCTCGATGGAGCCGGCGAGTGAAGCCGTGTGCGAGCTGGCGGCCCGGGCACCGGCGTCCGTGATCCCGCCCTTGAGCAGGATCGTCGGCTTCTCCGCGGCGCACCGTTTGAGCGCTTCGAAGAACGCGCGGCCGTCGCCTACGCCCTCGATGTAGGCCATCACGGCAGAGGTGGAGGGGTCGCTGGCGGCGTAATCCAGGAAGTCGTGCGCCTTCAAGTCGGCGCCGTTGCCGTAGGAGATGGCCTTCGAGAACCGGATCCCGCGCGCCGCTACGGAGCGAATGATTCCGCCCGCGTTCCAGCCCGACTGGGAGAGCAGGAACATGTTGCCAGGGGTCTTCGGGAAGTCGGCGCCGAAGGAGAGCCCCGCATCCGGGAGGTAGAGCCCCAGGCAGTTTGGCCCGACCGTCCTGATCCCCGCGGCGCGAAGCGTCGCGATCATCTCGCGCTCGACGTTGGCCATCTCCGGGTCCCCGGTCTCGGAGAATCCGGCCGTGAAGAAGTGGACGCAGCGCACGTCCTTCTCGACGCACTGCTCGACGAGTCCCGGCACGACGCGCGCCGGCACGAGCGAGACGACGTAGTCGACGGGGTCCGGGGTGTCCAGCAGCGTGGGGTAGCAGGTCAGGCCACTGACCTCAGATGTCTTGGGGTTCACCGGGTAGATGCGGCTCCGGTCGAAACCGAACTCCATGAGCCCCGTCTGCAACATGCCGCCAAGCCCCATGGCTGGGCGGGACGAGACGCCGACCAGAGCGACTGAACGCGGGTTGAAGATCGGCTCAAGCAGGTGCTCGCTCAAAGGGCCACCACTTCCGTCGGGGCTCCCGGCGAGCGCCGGCGCCTCAGCGCTGTCTGGCGCCAATTCTGCCAGCTCCCACGCTCACGCGCAGTGCCGACAGCTGGCCGGGGAGGCCGCGACCGCCCGGCGGGCTAGGCCGTGCCCGGCACGGGCTCACGGGATTCGCCCAGGAGCGCGTCGGTCACGGTCTCGAGGATTCGCAACACTCGGCTGGACGGATACTGCCTGGGGTGAAGTGCGACGTTTGTGTTCAAGCCGTAGATGAGGGCGATCAGGGTGGCGGCGATGTCCGCGAGGTGCGGGGGTGCCTCCCGACCGTTGTCGATGAAGCTTGCGACCAGCTCGGCCGTCACGTCAGCCTCGAACTGCTCCCAGAGCTCGTGATGGAACAATCGCAGCTCCGGGTCTCGGCTGGCGTGCGCCCAGTACTCAAGGTAGAACGAGAACATGCTCCGCTCGTCGTCGGTCCGGTGCAGCGTGCGGGCGAAGCGCTGTTTGATTGCCTCCGTGACGTTCTCCGGCGGGGCGACCGCGTCGGTCGTCTCGTGGCGCTTGCGGAGTGCGCGATGTTGGACGAGCAGCGCCTCATTGATCATGGCGGACTTGCTGGAAAAGTAGTGCTGGACGGTACCCAGCCCCACGCGGGCGCGCGCAGCGACCGCCCGGTATGTGGCCTTCTCTATCCCGACTTCAGAGACACATTCAATGAACGCCTCTATCGCATCTGTTCGCACATCCGACACGACGTTTATCACGTTCGTATTCTCTAAGTGTACCTGACAGTGGCGGGTCCCCACGCCGGTCCAAAGTCGATCGCGACACAGAGCGAACCCACGGGCAGGTGGTTTGCGCGACCAGCGTAGCCCGTCCGGCGGTCCGGTCAACCGGGTCGCCGCCGAGGGTGGCCGTCGGGCTTGGCGGCGCCAGCCGCCAGCCTACGGCCGTACGGTGCCCTTCGCGCCGACCTTCTGTTGGAGTGCTGGCTGGGCCGCTGCGATGAAGCGGCAGATCACCGAGCGAGTATCGCGCGGGTCAATGATGTCGAGCACATCGAGTGACTCGGCGGCGCGGAATGGCGAGCGACCTTCTAGCAGGCGGCCCTCTATCTCCGCGCGCCTGGCGTCAGGGTCGGACGCGCCTTCGATCTCGCGCCGGTAGGCGGCAGCGACGCCGCCCTCGACCGGTATCGCGCCCCACTCGCCCGATGGCCAGCCGAAGCGCAGCTTGACCGCTGCGGCCCCGCCGACAGCGGATGCGGCGTCCCCGCCCATGCCGTACGACTTGCGCACCTGGATGGCGATGTGCGGGACCGTGGCGACCGACCCGGCCGCGACGGCGCGCATTCCCGCCCGCAACACCCCTGCCTGCTCCGACGCGGAGCCGATCATGAAGCCGGGCACGTCGACAAACAGCACGACCGGGATGTTGAAGGCGTTACAGAGATCCACGAAGTGCGTCATCTTGTCGGCGCCGGAGGCTGTGAGTGCACCCGCGTACATCTGCGGATTATTGGCGATGATACCGACCGTATAACCGTGCATCCTGGCGAACATCGTCAGCAGGCTTTGTCCGAAATATCGCCGCATCTCAAAGAATTCGCCGTCGTCGACGACCAGGCGGATCAACTCGCGCATGTTGTAAGCGCGGTCCCGGGCGCGAGGGATGATGGAGAGCAGCCGCTCCTCACGACGTGCCGGGTCATCCGTCGTCGATCCGCGCGTCGGCACCTCGTGGACGCTGTTCGGCATGTAGGAGAGGAACGTCCTGACCTGGGCGAAGGCGTCGTCCTCGTCCTCCGCTTCGTTGTCGATCGCACCGCTCTTGCGGACGTGGACCTCGGTGCCGCCAAGCTGCTCCTTCGTGAGGTCCTCGCCGAGGGCTCGCTTCACCAGCGGCGGGCCGCCCGCGAACATTGACCCGGTGTCGTTCGTCATCACCGAGAAGTGGGAGAGCACGGCGCGGGCGGCAACGTGGCCGGCGGCGGGACCCAGCACCGCTGAGACCACGGGTACCTGGCCGAGCAGCTGGACATCCGGCGTCCACATGTTGCCGTTGGGCAGGCTCATCCGCCCAGGGCCCGCCTGCTCCTGGCGGTCATAGGAGCGCGGAGAAGCGCCCGCGCCGTCGCAGAACTGCACGAGCGGAATGCGGTACTCCATTGCCATCGGCTGCATGAACGCCGCGGCGGAGCCGCCACCACCGGAGCCGCCAGAGCCGCCGCCCTGGGTGAAGTCCTCACCGCCGACGCAGAGCAGCCTCCCGTCGACATGGCCGAGGCCCGCCACGAAGGCGGTGTGGATGAAGTCCTTAAGCTGACCCTGTTCGTCATAGTCGGCCGCACCCGCGAGGGCGCCGATCTCGAAGAAGCTGTCCGGGTCGAGGAAGCGGTCGATCCGCTCGCGAATCGTGTACTTGCCCAGATCGTGCTGGCGGGCGACCCGCTCCTCGCCTCCCTGTCGCTTCGCGAGTTCGCGGCGGCGCTGGATCTCCTCGATCGCGTCGTGCCAGCCCTCGGCCGGCACCGTGTGCTGTTGCTCCGTCTGTCTGGTCATTGCTCTTCGCCTCCGGAACTGCCGCTGCGGTGTGTGGCCAGCCGGCCTCGGGCGCTGCTCGCCACGAGGACCGATCCCGGCCGCCCGGCGAACTTGTACCCTGACAGCGAAACGGCATAGAGTCGCGGGCACCTGGGCAATTGTATTACCCGGTGCCGAGCGCTGGTTCAAGCGAAGTGGGACGTTCGTGGTTGGATACAGCATTCGCCGGTTCCTCGGCTCGATCCCGGTGATCATCATGGTTTCGATGCTGGCGTTCCTCGGACAGCAACTGGTCCCGGGCGACCCGATCCTGGCGATCATCGGTGAGGGCGAGTTCGCGGAACTGGCCACCGGCGGCTCCGAGGCGCTCGATGCCCGACGCAAGGAGCTCGGCCTCGACCGGCCGGCGATCTTGCAGTACGTGAGCTACGTCGAGCGCCTCATGCAGGGCGATTTCGGTCGGTCGTTCGTCTCCAGGGAGCCGGTGCTGGACATGATCCGGGTGCGGCTGCCGATCAGCATGAAGCTGAACGTGATCACGTTTATGATCAATATCGGAATGGGTCTCTCGTTAGGGACGATCGCTGCTCTGCGACCCGGCTACACGGATTTCTTCGCCACGGTGTGGGCGGTGCTGGGTGTCGCCACGCCGAACTTCTGGGCGGCGATCCTGCTGATCCTCGTCTTCTCCGTGAAGCTCGGCTGGCTCCCGACTTCCGGATGGGTCGATCCATTCTCGGACCCGGTTGAGGGCTTCAAGCACCTGATCCTGCCGATCTTTGCACTCTCGCTCTTCGGGTCGGCGACGATCATGCGGCAGACGCGGTCGTCGTTGTTGGAGGTCTTACGGGAAGACTACATCCAGACGGCGCGAGCAAAGGGCCTGATCGAACGGCGCGTGGTGATCCGGCACGCGTTGAAGAACGCGATGCTACCGGTGATGACGATCATCGGGCTCTCACTCGCAGGGCTGATCGGCGGCAGCGTGCTGATCGAGCGGGTCTTCGCGATCCCCGGTGTGGGCCGAATGGCGATCGACGCCGCCAACCGCAGAGACTTCCCCGTGCTCCAGGCGATCGTGCTGCTGGGCACGTTCGCCATCGTCGGTGCGAACCTGGTCACGGACATTGCCTACGCCTGGCTCGATCCCCGGATCAAGTACAGCTAGCGGGCGGAGCCGGTTCATGGGATCGCGACGCGACGAACAGCGAAAGAGGCACTGATGGCCGTCGAAACGCTCAGGCTCGGGATGGGCGGCCTGCCGGAGCCGAAGAGCTTGATGGCGTCCGTACGCTCGTTTGTCTACGAGCCGAAGGCGGCGACGGCGCTGGTGATCCTGGGGCTGCTCCTGCTGATGGCGATCTTCGCGCCACTGCTCGCGCCGTACGGCTTCGCCGAGCAAGACGTCACGGCCAGCCGGGTGCAGCCCGGCGCCGAGCATCTGATGGGGACGGACATCCTGGGTCGGGACATTCTGAGCCGCATCATCTACGGCGCGCGCATCTCGCTGCGGATCGGGTTCATCTCCGTCGGCATCGCCGCCGGCGTAGGAGTGCCGACCGGGGCCATCGCCGGCTACTACGGTGGCTGGTGGGACGAGATCCTGATGCGCCTCACGGACGCCATGATCGCCTTCCCCAACCTGATCTTCCTGATGGGGGTGGTGGCGGTGCTTGGGCCCGGCACGACGAACGTGATGATCGCGCTCGGGCTCAACGCGTTCCCGCTTTACGCTCGCCTCACGCGCGGCCAGACGCTGAGCGTAAAGCAGCGTGACTACGTCTCGGCGGCTCGCGCGCTCGGCGGCACCGACCTGCGCATCATGGCGCGCCACATCATGCCGAACGCGGTCCAGCCGCTGATTGTGCAGGGCTCGCTGGCGCTTGGCACGGCGGTACTCGCAGAATCCAGTCTCAGTTTCCTCGGCATCGGCATCTCGCCGCCGACGCCGACGTGGGGTGTGATCATTTCGGAGGGTTTCGCGCTGATCCGCACCAACCCCTGGATATCGGTCGCACCCGGTTTCTTCATCGTCGCCTTCGTGCTCTCGGTGAACCTGCTCGGGGACCGCCTCCGCGATGTCTTCGACCCGAGGTTGCGCGGGACTCGATAGAGGCGACGGGCAAGTGCCCAGACCGTTGTAATACGCACCCGTACCGTTGTAATCTGCGGGCAGTAGAGCGCCTCGCAGGACGCCGGGGGCACCCGTCAGCAAGGCCAGAGGGCGACTGTAGAGGAGAAACCACATGGATGAATCTACATTCTGGACGAAGAACGCCGGGCGGCTGTCCCGGCGGAGCCTGCTTCGAGGTGCTGCCGTCGGTGCTGCCGGGCTCGCCGGCGCGGCGCTGATCGGTTGCGGTGACGACGACGATGCAGCCGGGGGCGGCGCGGCGCCCGCAGCAACGCAGGCGGCCGGTGCGGCGACCTCGGCCGCGGCGACGGTTGCGGATGTCCAGCGCGGCGGCGAGCTGGTCTATGGATGGAGCTACGACCCGCCGAACCTGGACCCCCACACCGGGACTTCCGGTGGCGAGCGCCAGTGGTTGCACATGCCGTACGACAAGCTGGTCAACACCACCGGCATGGGCCTGAAAACGCCGTCGGGGCTGTTGGAGCCGCGGCTCTCGCTCGCCGAGTCGTGGGAGCAACTGGACGACAAGACGGTCGTGCTGAACCTGCGCCCCAACGTCAAGATCTGGAAGACCGACGAAGCGGTCAACGCTGACCTCGTCAAGTGGAATCTCGACAAGGGGATGGACCCCGGCGCCACCACCCGCTCGGCGCTCGGGTCACTCGACAACGTCGAGGTCGTGGACGACCTGACGGTACGTCTCAACCAGAGCCAGGTCAGTGCGGTGCTGCTGAGCAACATGACCGACCGTCCCGGGAGCATCATCTCCCGCAAGCACTTTGAGGACGTCGGAGCGCTGGAGTTCGGGCGCAACCCGCTCGGCTCCGGTCCGTACCAGATCGTGGACTGGCAGTCAGAGGCCAGCATCACGTTCGAGGCGAACAAGGACCACTGGATGAAGGATGAAGAGGGACGGCAGATGCCGTACCTCGACAAGTTCACCATGAACATCATCCCCGACACGACGGTCCGAGTGGCCGCGTTGGAGGCCGGCGAGAGCGACCTGCTCACCTCTCCGTCTGTGGACTACGCGCGCTTGAAGGAGGACTCGAACCTCCAGCTGAGCGAGTTCGTCGGGTCCCACACCTACCAGTGGTACCTGAACATGTTCTTCCCGCCGCTGGACAACGAGAAGTTCCGCAAGGCGCTCTCGCTGTCGCTCGACCGCGAGAACTACATCAAGAACCTGCTGAAAGGCCATGAACCTGTCGGCAAGGGGCTGCTCACGCCGGCGTCCTGGGCGTGGGACGACAGCATCGTCGGTGACGAGTTCAACCCGGCCGAGGCACGCAAGCTGCTCGAGGGCTCCGGGCTGCCCGAGTCGGAGTGGGTGCTGCGCGGTCAGCCGATCGGTGCCTCGCTCTCGACCGGAGACCAGTTCTACGAGGCCAGCCACGCACAGGCCGGCATCAAGATCGACTGGGCGGAGCCGGAGCGAGGCAGCTACGCGACGCGCGTGCTCGTCGGTCTGGGCGGAGACGCCAGTGCCGCGGCCTTCCAGTCGACCTGGTCGATGCGACTCGACCCGGACGGGAACGTCGGCGACTTCTACCAGGAGACGGCGAGCTACAACCCGGGCCAGCACCCGGTGCCGTTCCTGGAGCCGCTGGTGGTCAAGGCGCGCGAGACGCTGGACATCGACGAGCGCAAGGCGATCTACCGGGAGATCGAGCAGTACTCGATCGACCACGTGATCAACCGCGTCACGAACACGTACGCCATCGCCGCCCGCTTCGGCTCCAGCCGTGTGGGCAATATCGACAAGGTGTTCGGAGGTGAGGGCAAGGAGCGCTTCTACTACCTGTACAATAAGGAAGGCGCTGCATAGTCGCCAGTTCAAGTTGATCGGGACAGGGCCCCGCTCTCTGGAGCGGGGCCCTGTCTGTGTGAGCGGCGGAGCACGCCGACGCGGACGTAGCCCGGGTCACGGCGGGCCGGGCCGGTGTCGGCGATGCTGCTCGTTGAGGATTGCGGACAGCGTCGCCGCCGCGAGCGGGCCGATGAGCGGACGATGCATCTGGATGGCCGGGGGCGAACGTGCGGAGCAGCGATCGGCTCGCCGGCCTGGCATGCGTCGCCGCTCTAACTGCTGTCGGCCTGCGGCGGGGGTTCCAGCAGCGAGCCAGCGAGCGCGCCGGGGGCAGCTGAGCCAGTCACGATCGCGGCTCGCGCCGACGGGCTGACCGGCGCGCCCGTCCCGGCGACGCCAGTGCGGCCCGCCCGCTTCGACCGGGACCGGCTCAGCCCGTTGTCGGCGACGTTCCCGCCGCTCGATCAGCCGCGGTCTGTGCCCGCGAGCGAGGCGAGCTGGCTGCAACCGGACACCCTGGTGCTCGGGGCGGTGCAGGGGGGCGAGACGCGCGCCTACCCGCTGTTCATCATGCAGTTTCACCACGTCGCCAATGACACGCTGGGCGGTAAGCCGTACCTCGTCACGTTCTGAATCGTCTGCTCGTCCGTGGTCGGGTTCGACCCCGTCGTCAACGGAGAACGACATCGGTTCCGGGCGGCGGGTATCTACAACGGCGTCTTCTCGATGCTCGATGACGCGACCGGCTCCGTCTGGTCCCACCTCGATGGCGCAGCCGTGGCGGGCCCTCGCGGGGGCACGGATGGCCGTCCTGCCGCTGCAGACCATGACGTGGGGTGACTAGCTCGCCGAGCACCCGGAGACGACGACTCTCGACCTGCTGGAGACCGAGCTGGCGTGGGTAGCGGGCTACGAGGACGCGACCGGCCGGCCGTATCGCGACCGGCTGACCCTCGGCGACGCCGAGTTTGCCCGCTCGTTCGCCGACACCGTCGATGGCGTCGACGGGCGGCTGCCGGCCAACGAACTGGTGATCGGCGTCCTTGCCGGCACGGAGGTTCGTGCCTTCGTGGTCGCCCGCCGCCCGGAGCGCGCGCCCCTGCAGGGATCGGTCGGCGGCGTGCCCGTCGTCATCCTGGGGGACGCGGGTGGCACGCCCTCCCTGGCCTACCACCGCGCACTGAGCGACGGGCGCGTGCTCGAGTTCGAGCGAGGCGAGCGGGGAATCGTCGATGTTGGGACCGGCTCACGCTGGACCTCGGGTGGCTGCGCCTTCGAGGGGGAGCTGCGGGGCGTTCAGCTGGTCTTCGTCACGTCATTCCTGAGCGAGTGGTACGGGTGGGCCGCGTTTCACCCCGAGACGTCGCTCCACGGCGCGGAGACGCGGTGAGGCCATCGCGCCAAGCGCGGCGCGATGGGAGCAGCCCGAAGCAGCAGGGAGCGGTCGCGTCAGTCCTTCGCGGCGAGAGCGGGGTCAGGCCTCATGGCGAGGTCTGCGCAGGCGATCACCGGCGTATCGTCACCGGCCTCATGGATCGTGATGGAATGCCCGGTCTGGTACAGAGCGTTTACGCCGAAGTATCCCCACTGCGTGCGCCCGGTAGCGTTACCGCTGCCGTCCGCAACCAGGTCCTCGAGTTCCCTCGCCACCGCGCCCGGACTGCCGCAGGCGCCCTTGCGGAGGCTGCTGGCGTGCGTGCCCTCCGGCAGACCGCTGACTTCGATGTCCGCGGTGCAGAATCCGCTCAGTATTTCGGCGTCACGTCCGCACCCCTGCCGCAGCCGTCCGGTGGGGCCCGACGTCGCCTCCACCGGCAGGGTCGTCATCAGCACGGTCCCGGTGATACCCGCATCGCTGACGCCGCTGATTGTCCCGCGCAGATCGAGCGGTCCCTCGTCGTCGCCTCCACAGGCCGCGAGGCCAACGGTAAGCACGCCGAGCAACAGGGCGACGATCAGTGTTCGTGGAGCACGTACTCGCTGCATTGACATCCCATCACGGCAAACGTTCAGCCTGCGGACGCCGGCTCGAGCGCCAGCAATCTGACGCACATCCTAGGCCGGGCATGGCGACAATACAAATGCATGGTCAGGCTATTATGTGGGTCGCCGGTGCGGCGGCCGTGAGGGCGAGTCAGATTCGGCACGCCAGTCCGTCACGACGACTGAGGAGAACCCAACCAGTGTCCGTCGCCCGCTCTCCGGAGCTCACTGCATGCCCGGCCTGTTACCGGCCCGTGCGGCGGGACGGCGCACGATGCGGGCACTGCTTCGCTGATTTGCGCAAGCTCCAGGAGCTCGCCCCGGAAGACGCGAAGAATCGCCTTCGCGCAGGCCGCGTCCGGGCCGAAGAGAGTACGCGCTCGGACCGTTCTCGCCGGAGACTGATCCGGGCCGCTCAGCACCTCGTGATGCTGCTTCTCGTGGTGGGGCTGTTCTACCCGCAGATGCCCTGGGTGGACTCGAACCTGCCCGCGCCGCTCTCGCGGTCGGCCGGAGTCCAGCCCGGCTCCGGGTCGTGGCCGATCGCGGGTGGCGATGTCGGCGGGAGTCGGGTGACGGCCGCCGCCGTCGCTCTCGGCGCCGAGACTGCTTGGGCGCGCGACTTCACGTCCGGCATCGCGGTTCCCGTGGTGGCCAGCGAGTCGCTGCTCTTCGTCGCGCTGGACGACGGGCGTCTGCTCGCGATCGCGGCGGCCGATGGCCGCGATGTCTGGAGCAGGCAGCTACCGTTCGCCCTCCGGTGGGCGGCGCCGACGATCGCTGGAGATCGCCTGTACATCGCGACTCGCGACGGGCATGTGCAGGCGCTGGAGGCGGCAACCGGCGAGCTGATCTGGGACACCTCACTCGGCGTCGCGTACCCCAGCGTGCCCGTCGTCGCGGACGGGGTTGTCTATACCTACTACGGGCTCGACCGGCCGGACCGCTCCTATCGGGCGCCGCTGTTCGGGCTCGATGCCGAAGACGGCTCCGTGCTCTGGCGGCAGGACCTCGACACGGTGTACCCGCTGGTGACGCCGGTCGTGGACGAGCGCTACGTCGCAGTCGCGGCCGCTGACCGCCTCCGCATCTTCGACCGCATCAGCGGTGCGGAGACCTACTGGTACCCATTCTCGGTGCGGGCGATGCCGAACTCGCTCGCACTTGCCGATGGCGCCATCTACGCGATGTCCTCGCGGCGCCTGGTGGCGGTCGACATCGACACGCGAACGCCGTGGCACTATTCGATCCGGGGGGCATGGCTGCAGATCTGGGCCTGGGGGCTGGCCCCCCGCCCACCCGCTCCGCAGACGCTGTGGGTGACGGGGGATGTCCCGCGGGAGGCCTACGCACCGGTGGTGCTGCCTGATCAGCTGATCGTCGGCGGTCTTGACGGCGACGTACGAGCGTACTCGCGTGACAGTGGGGCAACGCTATGGAGCAGGGAGGTGGGGCCGCTCTCCGGCCAGCCCCTGCAGACGGCCGGCGGGCTGCTGATCCTGCAGGATGGCGCACTGGTGCTGCTCGACAGCAGCGATGGAAGCGAACTGGCGCGACACGAGTACCCGGCAGGCGGCGTGCTCAGCGCGATCGTGACAGACCACGGCACGTATGTCGCGGGCGCGGGTGGAGCGCTGTCGGCCCTGCGTTAGCGCGCCCTCGGCGCTAGCCGTCGGGCGGCCGCTCGTAGACGATGCCGCGCTCGAACAGGCTCGCGATCTCCGCTTCCGGCAGATCGAGGAGGTCGCGCAGTACCTCGGCGCTCTGCTGTCCGAGGCCGGGCGCGGTGATCCAGCTCTCGTAACCGCGGTCGCCGTCGATCACGAACGGGGAACCGTCCCAGCGGTGGCGTCCCGTCTCGGGATCGTCGAGTTCGGGAAAGTAATCGCGCTCCGTGAGGTGGGTGTCGGCGAGGTACTCCGGCGCCGAGAACACGGCGGCGGCCGGGACGCCGCGTTCCTGCAGACGTTGCGTCAGCTCCGTCTTGACCTGATCCGCGGTCCACTGCTCCAGCGCAGCGTCCAGTTCATCGCGATGGTCGCGCCGCGATTGTGGCGTCGCGAAGCGAGGATCGCCGTCCCAGCCGGCCCCTGACAGCTCGCACAGCGCCTGCCAGTCGTCATCGTCGCGCACGGCGATCGTGATCCAGTCGTCGTCACCGCGGCAGCGATACACGCCCTGCGGCGCAAACGTGCGATGTGCGTTGCCGAGGCGCTGCGGTTCCTGCCCCACCCGCTGCCGCTCAATGAAGTGCTCGCCGAGGAAGGCGATGCTCGCCTCCTGCTGCGAGAAGTCGATGAAGGCGCCGCTGCCCTCGCGCGCCCGGCGTTCCAGCGCCGTCGCCAGGGCAACGGCGGCGGTGGTTCCCGCCATCGCGTCCGGGATGGCCGCGGCGGTTGCTCGCGGCTCGTCGTCGCTGTAGCCCAGCAGCGCGGTAAACCCGGTCAGCGGCTCCAGCCCGGGGCCGAGGCCAACGTAGTCGCGGTAGGGGCCGTCGTTGCCGAATGCGGGCATCGGGAGGTAGATGATCTGGTCGTTGACTTTGCGAAGCCGTTCGTAGCCCAGTCCGAGGCCCGGCATGACGCGAGCGCTGAAGTTCTCGATCACGATGTCGCTGTGCGCGACGAGCCCCAGGAACAGCTCGCGACCTTCCTCCGTCTTGAGGTTCACGGCCACGCTCTTCTTGTTGCGGTTGAGCTTACCGCCGGCCGCACGCATGCGCTGCCGCGTGGCCGCTGGCGCGCTGGCGCCCGGTCCGCCGTCGGGGGGCGGCACGGCCTCGATCTTGATTACCTCCGCACCGAGGTCGGCGAGGATGCGACTGGCGAGTGGGCCCGCCCACACGCGTGTCATGTCCAGGACGCGGATGCCCTCCAGCGGTCGCGCGGGGGCGGCACGCGACGGGTCCGGCGGCGGTCCGGCATCGGCGGAGGGCTCACGGGCAGGCAGTTCGCTTGCCGCCACCAGTGGCAGCAGTCCGGACTCGGCAGGAGGCTCTTCGCCGACGAAGCGGAACGGCGATCCCGGTACGGCAAGCGCGTCACCGGCGGCGCCCGCGGCAGTGCCATCGAGCGACCGCCAGAAGCGGCGCTCGGAGAGGTGGGGATCGGCGAGTACCTCCTCGAGGCTCGCGACGTAGCCCATGGTCACGCGCCAGGTCTCCTGCCCTTCGCGGAACACCGTGAGCTTGGGCTGAGTCTCGAACGCCTCGTTGATCAGTGCTTCCAGTTCGTGCTCGCGTTCGATGCGGATCAGCGGGTCGGCGAACGGGTGCTCATCCTCGACGAACTCGGGGTGCCCGATCATCTGCGCGAACGGTAACCAGAAGTTGGGCTGGATGATCAGGCCGACCCATCCGTCGCTGCAGCGGAAGAGACCGCTGGGGTAGATGTTCTCCCAGCGGTTGCGGTGACGGCTCCTGATCGTCTGACCGAAGCTCCACATCGTGTCCGTGAACTGATGCAGGCCGATCAGGCACTCCAGCGTGCTGACCTCGATCGTCTGCGACCGCGCCTCCGGGTTCGACGCCGCCTCCATGTACGCGGCGAGGGTCGCGACGTACGCGAGGTTCGCGGTGTGGCGAGCGGGGTAGTCGCCCGGCAGGGTGAGCGGTGCGCGTCCCGGGTCGCCGCTCAGCCAGGTGTGGCCGGCGTGCGCGAGCAGGGTCGCGGGGGTTGCCTCCCAGTCGCGGTACGGCCCGGAGAGGCCGAACGGCGCGATGCTCGTCCGCACGAGCGGGCGACGGTTTTCGCCGAGTGTGAGCAGCCCGAGCTGTTCGACGTCCCGCGCGGCCATATCGGTGATGAGCACGTCGCTACCGGCGGCCAGGCGGTCGATCTGATCCCGGTCCTGCGGGCGGCGAACATCGAGGGCGACGCGCTGCTTGCCGCCATCGAGATAGAGTTCGGCCGGCTCCTCCGGCGCGGCGCGGTGGGGACTGACGACCTTCACGACTTCGTGGCCCCAGCGCGCGAAGAGACGCGCGCACGCGGCGGCGGCACCCGTCTCGTCGCTGAGTTCGAGCACCCTCACGCGCGGCGTCCCACACTCAGTGGGGAGAGCTCAGGGTCGTGCACCGCGCGTCTTCCGGCCCACCGTCGGCAGCACGGCTTCGTAGGCCTGCTCCACCCACTCAGCGAGTATCGGCCGCGTATCCCGCGGGTCGATGATGTCTTCGATGTTGAACGCTTCGGCGGTGCGGAACGGATTCCGCACGGCGATCATGTTCTGCTCGAGCCTCTCCCGCTCCGCGTCGGGGTCATCGGCGGCTTCGATCTGGCGACGGTAGGCGGCCGCCACGCCGCCTTCGATCGGGAGCGACCCCCACTCGCCGGAGGGCCACGCCACCCGGAAGTTGAAGTGAGAGTGGTTCTGGTGACCGGCGCCGGCCACGCCATAGACCCGTCGCACGACCACCGTCGCCCACGGCACCGTCGCCTGGTAGATCGCAGCGAGCGCGCGCACGCCCTGCTTCAGGGTGCCGGCCGCCTCCGCAACGCGCCCGATCATGAAGCCGGGCTGATCGACTAAGTTGACGATCGGCAGGTGGAAGGTGTCGCAGATGTCGACGAACTTCTCCATCTTCTGGGCGGCGTCGGCGTCCATCGCCCCGCCGTGTTGCAGCGGGTCGTTGGCCAGCACGCCGATCGGGCGGCCGTTGATGCGGGCGAACATCGTGACCTGCGATCCGCCGTAGTAGCGCCCCATCTCGAAGGCAGAGTCGACATCGGCGATTAATCCGATCATCCGCCGTGGGTCGTAGGGCAGGTTCCGCTCGCGCGGGATCAGCGACAGCAGTTCCTCTTCGCGCCGGTCGACCGGGTCGTCGCAATCCTGCACGGGAGGGGGCGTGTAAACGTTGCCGGGCAGGTAGGAGAGAAAGGCGCGAATCTGGCGCATCGCATCGGGCTCGTCCTCCGCCTCGTTGTCGACCAGCCCGCTGCCCCGCGCGTGGATGCGGTATCCGCCCAGGTCTTCCTTTTCGATCGCTCCTCCCAGCGCCCGCGCAACGACGGGCGGACCGGCCGCGAAGACCTGAGAAGTCTCCTTCACCATCACCGCGAAGTGAGCCGCGCCAACCTGCGCCGCCGGCAGGCCGGCGACCGATCCAAGCGCAGCCGAGACAACGGGAATCTCCGCGATCAAGGCGGTTGCGATCTCCCAGTTCGGGTTGGCCGGGATGTACGTCCGTCCCATGCCCGCGACCGCTCGGATATCAGCGCCGAAGCCGTCGATCAGGCGGACCAGCGGGAACTTCATGTCGAGCGCCCACTGTTCAGCCTGCCCGCCCTTGTTGCCGCCGCGCCCGCCGCCCGTCGGCACGCCGGCATCGCCACTGACGGGGCGTGCGGTGATGTCGCCGCCGCTCACGATCACGGGGCGCCCGCCGATCTCGGCGCGGCCCATCACGGATCCTGCGGACCGAAACTCCGTCAGCTTCGTTCCGTCGTAGGCGCTGCTTCCGGCCAGTACGCCGCGTTCGCGAAAGCTGTCGGGGTCGATTAGCGCATCGATGCGCTCGCGGATGGTCAGCTTGCCCTGGTCGTGCTGCTTCTGGACGCGCTCGTCGCCGCCCATCTCGAAGGCGAGCTTCTTGCGCTCCTCCATCTCACGGATCTCAGGTTCCCAGGTCATGTGCCTCCCTCGTGAGCGCGGCGTATCGACTACGCGGGCGCGCGCAATGATACAGGTGTACCAGCCTGAGGTGCCCAGGCAGCCGGATCTTCTCGAGCCCGCGCGCGAGGGTCAGCCGGGCCGAAGGGCGGACACCGGCCGCCACGCCAGCAGTGACGCCGCGACCCCGAGCAGCACCACGAGCGCTCCAAGGCGAAATGTCTCTCGGAACGCCTCGACGTGTGCAGGTGCGGCTGCAGCGGCCTCGCTGAGGCCCTGTCCAACGAGGCGTGCGGTGTGGCCATCGAGCCGGGCCGCGAAGAATGCGGTAAAGGCCGCGACCGACAACACCAGCCCCATGCTGCCACCGAGATTGAGCGCCCCCGACGCGGTCCCGAACCGTTCCTGGGGAACGTTATTGAAGACGAGCGTGCGTGCGGCGGCGCGAAGCGTCCCCTGTCCGATTCCGGCGAGCGCAAGGGGAAGCGACGCCTCCACCACTGACGACCCGGCATCGAGCGTGCTGGTCCAGAGCAGTGCGGCCGCGACGGTCGCGGCTGCTGCTGTGACGAGGCGCTGTGGCGGCACTCGGTCAGCCAGCCAACCCCCCGCGGGGGCGGAGCCGGCACTGCACAGGCCCTGCAGGCCCAGGAAGAAGCCGAGCGTGGCCACGCCGCGGCCGAGTACGTCGGCGACGAAGAACGGGAAGACGAACCAGATCGTGAAGGCGCCGAGCGAGTTGAAGAGCAGCGTGAGGAACGCCGCGGTGAACGGCCGGCGGCGAAACAGCGAAAGGTCGAGCACGGGCCAGGGCGCACGGAGCTCGACGTAGACGAAGATCGAGGCCGCTGCGACGGCGCTGCCCAGCAGCAGCAATGCTGGCGTCGCACCCACGCCCGAGGCACGAAGAAGGTTCAGGCCAACGAGCAGCGAGCCGACGGCGACGGAGAGCGCGACCGCCCCGGCCAGGTCGAACCGTGACCCGGTCTGAGGCGCCGAACGCTGCGGCCGCTCGTCGCGGAGCACGACGAGTGCGAGCAGCAGAGCGGCGACGAGAAGCGGGATGCGCCCGAGGAAGATGACCGGCCAGCCGAACGCCTCGATCAGCACGCCGCCCGCGAACCCGGCGGCGACGCTGCCGATTGCCTGCGTGCCGCCCATCAGACCGAGCGCGCGGCCGCGCTCACCGGCGGGGAACGAGAGCGCGATGAGCGCAGGCCCTACCGACAGCACCGCGGCGCTGGCGAGACCCTGCAGCACACGCAGGCCGACGAGTACGACGAGGTTGGGCGCGAGCCCGAGCAGCAGCATGGCCAGCGCGTATGTCAGCAGGCCGAGGCGAAAGAAGCGCACGAGACCGAAGCGGTCACCGGCGCTGCCCATGCTCACGCCCAGTGCGGTGCTCGTGGTGACAAAGGCGATGATCACCCACTGCAGCGAGGAGATGTCCGTCTCGAAGGCATCGGCAATGGTGGGAAGCGCAACGTTGACCGAGGTGTCCAGCGCGGACGCGAAGAGGCCGAGCGACACGCACGAAGCCACGAGCCATCGCCGTCGATCCCGGGCCAGCACGCTCATTCTGCGGTCAGCGCGTCTCGCCGCCGTCGACGTAGATCGTCTGACCCGTGAGCCAGCGCGTCGATGGTCCGCAGAGATAGCGCACCGTTTCCGCGACCTCTTCCGCCGTCCCGGCGCGGCTCATCGGAATGGTGCGCAGACGGCGCTGCCAGCGATCGCCCTCGCGCAGCTCGTCGATGCGGGCCGTGTCGATGAATCCCGGCGCGACGACATTGGCGGTGATGCCGTGACCGGCCAGCTCGGCCGCTAGCGAGCCAGTGAGAACGTGCAGCGCGCCCTTCGTCGTGGCGTACGCGGCGGTGTTCGCTCCTCCACGGACCCCGGCCACCGATGAGATGCTCACGATGCTGCCTCCGTCGCCCTGCGCGATCATCTGCCGGGCGACGTACTTGGAGCAGAGCATCGTGCCCGTGAGGTTGACGTCGATGATCCGCCGCCAGAGATCGTCGTCGAGGTCTTGCAGCGGAACCCGGTCCGCGCCTCTGGCGTACGTGGCGTTGTTGACGAGGATGTCGATGCGCCCCATGTGCGCCGCCGTCTCCGCGACCGTCGCCTGAACGTCCTCGCCACTGGTGACGTCCAGCACGCAGGCATGCGAACGCACGCCGAGGGCTGCGCACTGCTCGGCCACCTCGGGCGCACCACGCCAGCCCTCCCGCTGCTCGTCTTCCGGGAACTCCGATGGCGGCCGGCCGGTGCCCGTGACCACAACGTCCGCACCGTCGCGTGCGAGCGTGAGTGCAATCGCGCGACCGAGGCCTCGCCTGCGCGTGGCGCCGACGACGAGCGCGACCTTTCCATCCAACTCACCCATGCCTCATCTCCTGTAGCTTCGCGCTCTTGCCCGCCTTGCTCGACGCCTCGCCGATGTCGAGCATCCTCGACACTCCGGCTCATGTGCGACCTCGAAAACGTCGCGGCAGGCCCCGCCTCGTCGCATCGCCGTCGTACCAGGCTCGGTCCGCGCGGCATCGGGAGAGGAGAGCAGTGATAACACATGACCGCCGGTGGCGATCGCGGCGACGCGTGCGGACGGCGGCTGAGCGCGGTCGAGATCAGGCAAGGCGATCCACCCGCGTGAACGGAGGCAGCGTCGCGGTTCCGACCGGCCGACGCGGACGGAGCGTCAGGCCGGGAGTCTGATGATCATCGCGGGAGCGGCACAGCGGGCCCCATTCCCACCCGGGGTGAAGCCTCGCAAGCGCGGCGGGTCGCCGTCGTCGGTCTTCGACCACGACGCCGACGTAGTCCTGGTCAACTGGATGGCCGGCGCCGAGATCGGTACCATCGCGCTCGCCTTGGAGCGCTGTCATCGCCTGCGCGGCGCGTGGGGCTGAGAGAGAGGAAGGATCGCATGCTGAAGGTCACGCTGCTTGGAACGGGGAGTCCGGAGCCTCGCGCGAATCGCCATGGCTCGGCGCACCTCGTCGAGGCCGATGGCGAGTACCTGCTGTTCGACTGCGGCCCCGGCGCCACGCAGCGATTGGCAGCGACCGATGT
>JASLOV010000156.1 GCA_030745285.1 Dehalococcoidia bacterium
GCGGGGGGGGGGGGGGGGGGGGGGGGGGGGCCCGGGGGGGTGGGGGGGGGGGGGGGGGGGGGGGGGGGGGGGGGGGCCCCCCCCGCCCCCCCCACCCCCCCCCGCCGCTGCAAGCGAATCTCGATCCTGGGCTGCCGCACAATCAGCCAGCCGATCAGCAAGGTGAATGCGGCCAGCATCGTCAAGCGTGTCATCCTGCCGCTCCTCTTCCGCCGGTCTCTACCGTACCCGCTCGCGCCGCTCGATCGCTCCCGCCTGCGCCAGCAGCAATTGCGCTCGCCGCAGCGCGCGCCGGTCGTGGCCGAACGCCCGGTCCCACCCTGCGACCGTCACGCGCGCGGCCTCCACGAGCGCTGCCTCCGGCGTGAAGAGCGAGTTCAACCCGCGCACCTCCGGCTCCGTCGCGACGAACACCCCGGCCGCGCCGAACTCCCGGGCCCGGGCGGCGACTCGCGCTCGCTGCTCGGCCGAGGCGGGCGGGGAGGCCACGATCCACGGCAGCCCCCCGTTGCTTGCCGCGCGAGCGGCAAGCGCGACATCCCACATCGCATGGTCGATCGCCGGGCCGCCGAGGATGTCGTCTCCATCGAACCCAAGGTCGACGCTGAGCCCGTCGACGTTGAGGACGACGGCGCTGTGGCGGTCGACGGCGGCGAGCAGCGCCGGCAGCGCTGCGACCCCCGCCGCTGAATCGATCTCCGCGATCAACCGCACCTCGCCGGCCGGCATCTGCCGCTGCATCTCGAAGCGCCGGATGCCGACGTCGGCGTCGCGCACGTCCTGTGCGATCTCCGCGCCGCTCAGCACGACTGCCGCGAGCGCCTTTCGGACGACGGCGCGGAGGTCCCCCTCCATCTCGCCGGAGCGAGCGGGTGAGACGCGGGCGTGGGCGTCGCGCCCGGCGGCAGCCACCGTCGCGATGCGCCGGGCGGCGGACTCGCGCGCGCCCTCGCGCTGGCCGGCCGGTCGCGGGACGACTCCGAAGGTGAGATCGAAGATGACGGCGTCCGCGGCGGTGGTCGTGGGGCCGTTGCCGTCCGCACCAGCGTCCGCGTCGTCCACGAGCAGGGCCGTGCGCAGAGCGAGTGCACGGGCGGCGGGGCGGCCCGGGTGGGAAGGGATCGGGCCGTCGGTCATCGTCAGGATGGTATCACCACGAATGCGACGGTCAGGTTGCGGCCTCATCGCCGCCGCCGATGCCCGCGAGAAAGTCGAGCACGGCGACCGTCCACTCCTCCGGTCGCTGCCAGGCGCAGCCCGGGCCGGAGTGGCGAATGATCGTCGCCTGCGCGTTCCCCGGCGCGAGTTCGGGCGCCCGCCGCACCGCCTCGCGCATCTCGCCCAGCTCGCCCGCCAGCCAGAGCTGAGGAGCGAGCGCGGCGAGGTCGCCCGTGCGGTCCGGGCGGTCGCGCATCGCGCGGGCGCACCCCACGTAGCCCTCCGCCGAGACGGCCGTCCAGCGAGCGATCACGTTGCGGCGGGGGCCGGGGTCCTCGGAGACCCGGGGCGGCGCCTCGTAATCGAGCACCGACTCCGCCACCGCTTCCATCCCGCCCGCCTCGGCGGCCGCCAGCCGCCGCGCCTCGATGCGCTCGAACCCCGCGACCATCGCGTCGTCCGCCGGCCAGCCCCGCGCCGGCGTGCAATCGGAGACCGCGATCGCCGCAATGCGGTCGGGCGCGGTGACCGCCAGTTCCAGCGCGACCGCTCCGCCCAGGTCACTGCCGGCCACGCAGAGGCGATCGATCGCGAGGCGGTCGAGCAGCGCCAGGCAGTCTCCCGCCAGCGCGCTGATCTCGTAGCCGCCGTCCGCCGGTGGTGCAGGCGACTCGCCGTGCCCGCGCAGATCGGCAACCACCAGCGGGTGTCGCTCGGCCAGCCGCGGGACCAGCCGCCGCCATAGCCGGCGGTTGCCGGCGAGGTCGTGGAGCAGCAGCAGCGGCGTCGCGCCGGCGCGGCTCGCCGCCTCTCGCGGCGCGAGGAGGTCGTGGGTGTCGTAGGCAAGTGGACGGCCGTCATCGCTTCTCAGCGCGGCGCATCTCCACGAGGTACCGGGAGCCCGCCGTCGCCAGGACGTCCCTCACCGCCCAGGCGCTGCCTTCGAGCAGGCTGCGAAGCTCATCCAGCGAGGGCATCAGGTAGTCGAACCACTCGGTGGCAATGTGCCCGTGTCGCACCCTGATCCGGACCTGGCCGGGTAGCCTCCCGCGCTCGCGGTTCCACCCGTGGTACGCAAGGTCGACCGGCTCGTCGGTCGTGGAGGCGTCGTTGCCCTCCGCGAGGATGCGAACGTCGTTGGTCGCGAGTTCCGCCAGTGCCGCGAGGAATCCCGGTGCGGCCTCGCGGCCACCGAGCAGCCCGAGGTTGTTGCCCATCAGCAGAAGTGTGTCGAAGCGGGTTGCTACCCCGGACCGGGCCAGCGACTGCACGTCGCCCAGGTACACGTCCGCGACGCCGCGCTCCCGGCAGACGTCGATGGCGCCCTCGGAGACATCGAGGGCGGTGACCGCATGACCCCGCTCCCGCAGCGCCAGCGAATAACGCCCGGCCCCGGCTCCGATATCGAGCACGGTCCCCTGTGCACGCGACATCACCCAGTCGGCCACATCCCCGGATGGCCGCTCGAAGTAGCTGGCTGCGTCGGCTGCGCTGATCTCACCGTCCTCGCGCTCGATCACCTGGAACACGCGACCCGGCGACGCCTCCTCGGCGAGACAGGCGAGCAGAGTCTGCCCGAACGCATCGCCAATCTGCGGCTCCATCGTGAGGCTCCCGGCGGCCCCGACCGGCTCTGAGCGGCCCCAGGCCACTTCAGGCGACGAGAATCGAGTCCAGGCGGTCGGCGGAGGCGGAGGGGCCGACGACGGCGAGCGCGTACTGGCGGGGACCGATCACGCGCTCGGCGACGGCCTGGACGTCGGTGGCCGTGATGGCGCGGATCGCCTCCACCGTCTGCTCGATCGTCTCCAGTTCGCCGTCCATCAGCAGCTGATTGCCGTATCGCTGCCCGACCGCGCGGGCGGTCTCCTGCGAGAGCCGCATGCTGCCGGCGACGTAGTCGAGCGCGCGCTGCAGCTCGGCCGGCTCGACCGGTTCGTCCACCAGTCGCTGTAGCTCGGCCACGATCACTTCGAGCGCCTCCTCCTCGTGCTCGCGGGTGACGCCGGCGCTCACCGCCAGCGTGCCGATGTCGCGCAATCGCGAGACGCCCGATGAGACGGAGTAGGCCAGGCCGCGGCGCTCGCGCACCTCTTTGAAGAGCCGTGATGACATGCCGCGGCCGAGCACGGTGTTCATCACGTCCAGCGCGTAGCGGTCCGGGTCACGGCGGCCGAAGCACTGCGTGGCCATCACGAGGTTAGTCTGCTCGATCTCGCGTTCCTCGATGATCACGCGCTCTTCCGGTAGGCCTTCGCGGGCATCGGGCGCGGCCGGCGCCTCCCCGCCGTCCAGCGAGGTGAAGTGCTCGTTCGCCAGCTCCACCACGCGGGCGTGCTCGACGTTGCCGGAGACCGACAGCACCGCGTTGCTGGCCGTGTAGAAGCGCTGCATGTGCGCGATGAAGGCGTCGCGCTGCATCCCCTCCACGGTCTCCAGCGAACCTCCGACGGGCCAGCCGACGGGCTGGTCGCCGAAGACGGCGTTGCCCAGCAGTTCGCCGACCCATGCCGCCGGGTTGTCGTGCGAGCGCCGCAACTCCTGCTGCACGACGGTGCGCTCGCGGTCGATCTCCTCCGGGTCCAGCACGGAGTGCTGCAGCATGTCGGCCACCACGTCGATCCCCGTAGCCAGCTCTTCGAACGGCAGGTTGTTCCAGTAGCAGGTGACCTCGCGCGAAGTGTAGGCGTTGAGCTGGCCGCCCGCGCCCTCGATCGCCTCGGAGATATCGGGCGCGGAGGGGCGGCGGGTCGTGCCCTTGAAGAGCATGTGCTCGATGTAGTGCGAAAGCCCGTTCGTCTCCGGCTGCTCGCCGCGGGAGCCAATGCCCACGAAGAACGCTATGCTGGCGGCCTGCGCGGTGGGAATGGGCGTCGTGACAACACGCAGCCCGCTGTCGAGTGTGGTAATTTCCGCATCGATCACAGAATTATCCCCGCCGCTAGCCAGGGCCCCGCTCGAATGTGCGGGCAGGGCCACAGCGTAGGTGGCGTCGCGCGGTGCGAGCAAGGCGAGGATTCCTTCCCGCCGAGCCGGCATCGCGGTACATGGAAGGACTGAGACATGCCCGACGAGCGCGCGTTCAACGGCAAGATCCTCAACGTCAACCTCACCACCGGTGAGATCGACGTTGAGGAATTGCCGGATGAGATGTACCGGCAGCACTTGGGCGGACAGGGCCTGGGCGCCCGTCTGCTCTTCGACCGCATCCCGGCCGATGCCGACCCGCTGGGCCCGGACAACATCCTCGGCCTCATGCCGGGCCTGCTGACGGGTACGCCGCTCTTCGGACAGCGCTTCCAGGTGGTCTGCAAGTCGCCGAAGAACGGCGGCTGGGGCGATGCGAACTGCGGCGGCGACTTCGGCCCGATGCTGAAGTTCACCGGCTACGACGCCGTGCTCTTCTCCGGCCAGTCTGAGAAACCCGTCTACCTCTACATCGATGACGACACCGTCGAGCTGCGAGACGCCTCCGAGTACTGGGGCATGCTCGCCATCGACTGCGAAGACCTCATGAAGGAGCAGCTGGGCAAGAAGATCAGTGTCGCGCTGATCGGCCCCGGCGGGGAGAACCTTTCCTACATGGCCGGCGTCTGTAACGAGCGCGGCCGCCTGGCCGCCCGCTCCGGCGTCGGCGCCGTCATGGGCTCCAAGAAGCTCAAGGCCGTGGTCGCCAAGCCCACCAAGAAGATCATGTCCCAGGACAAGGAGGTCATTAAGACCGTCCGCTCCTCGCTGGACGGGTTCATCGGGCCGCTGAAGCAGTTCTTCACCTCCTTCGGCACCACCGGGATCACCGCCAACTCCGCCGTCTCCGGCGACTCCCCGGTCAAGAACTGGGGCGGCGTCGGCGTCGTCGAGCTCGTCGACCAGTACGACATGTCCGGCGCCACCGGCCCGGCCGTGAACGCGAGCATGGAGAAGAAGTACGCCTGCTGGCACTGCCCGGTCGCCTGCGGCGCCGAGTCGATCGACGGCTCCGACCGCGGCGAATTCGCCTTCCCCAAGGGCACCCACCGTCCCGAGTACGAGACGATGGGCGCCTTCGGCACGATGAGCGGGAACAACAACCTCGACTCCCTCATCGCTTTCAATCACTGGTGCAATCAGTACGGCCTGGACACCATCTCCACCGGCGCCACGATCTCGTTCGCGATCGAGTGCTACGAGAACGGCCTGCTGACGAAGGAGGACACCGACGGCATTGAGATGACGTGGGGGAACGCCTCGTCGATCCTGCAGTCGCTGCATGCCATCGGCCGCCGCGAAGACGGGCTCGGCGACCTGCTCGCCGACGGCTCGAAGGTCGCGGCGGAGCGCATCAGCCAAGGCTCGGAACAGTACGCGGTCCAGATCGACGGCGAAGAACTGCCGATGCACGACCCAAAGCTCGACATTGGCTTCGGGGCCTCGTACACGCTCGACCCGACGCCGGGACGGCACACCATCTGGTCGCCGGGGAACTCGGTGAAGTTCGAGGGCATGCCGCAACTGCCCGAGGACAAGATGCAGGCGGCCGGTCGCGGTCCACGCCACAAGGTGGCGCACGAGTTCTCGCACGCGATGAACTCCGCCGGCATGTGCTACTTCGTCACGACGATGGCGCCGTCCGAGCGGCTGCCGGAGTGGATCAACCTGGTCACCGGGTGGGACATGACGCCCGAGGAGCTGATGGAAGCCGGAGAGCGCATCGGCAACCTGCGTATGGCGTTCGCGGTGAAGCACGGCAACAACCCGGCCGGGCGTGAGGTGCTGGGACGCATCATCGGCGACCCGCCCCAGACGGCGGGGCCGCTCGAGGGCGTGACCGTCGACGTGGACACGATGCGCAAGGAGTGGTTCGAGGAAGCGGGGTGGGACCCGGAAACCTCCGTGCCGTCGCGCGACAAGCTGGAGTCGCTCGGGCTGGCAGACGTAGCCGACGCCCTGGGGGTGTAGGCCTCACCCCTGACCCCTCTCCCTCGGGGGCAGGGGAACCGGAGGGGGAGCCGGATGGGCGTTCGAGGGTGTTGAGCGTGCGAGTGCAAGAGCTCGCCGCCGCATGTCGTTGAGCGTGCGAATGCAGGAGCTCACGGCCGCATGTCGTTGAGCGTGCGAATGCAGGACATTCTGGCGGAACGCTCGAAGAGCGGCGAGCTGAGGCGTGAGATCGCCTATGAGCCGGGGATGGTCGCCGGCGACGTCGTCAGCCTGGAGGGGTTTTCCGGTGCGGAGGCAGAGGCGATCGTGGTGATGGTCAACTCCGCGCAGGCTCAAAAGGAGACGCCGCTCAACGACGGCGACACGGTCGAGCTGGTCACCCAGATGGTCGGTGGTGACGGGATGGACGCCCGCTGACGGATGCGGTTTGACACCCTCGTCCGTCCTGCGGAAGATGGGCGGTGTCCCTCAACTTCGGACCCAGATCTCGTCTCTCCCCGGGACTTGAGGCGTAATGCCTAAGTACATCTTCGTGACCGGGGGCGTCGTCTCCTCCGTTGGCAAGGGGATCGTGACCGCGTCGATCGGGCGCATCCTGAAATCGAGCGGTCACCACGTCTCCATCCTCAAGCTCGACCCCTACATTAACGTCGACCCCGGCACGATGTCGCCCTATCAGCACGGCGAGGTGTTCGTGACGGACGATGGCGCCGAGACGGACCTCGACCTCGGGCACTACGAACGGTTCCTCGACCAGAACTTCACGCAGGCGAGCTCCACCTCGTCGGGTCAGGTGTACGAGGAGGTGATCCGCAAGGAGCGCCGAGGCGACTTCCTGGGCGGCACGATCCAGGCGATCCCGCATGTCACGCGTGAGATTCGGCGTCGCATCAAGGCGGGCGGACAGGCGCCGGAGACGGAAATCATCATCGTCGAGGTGGGCGGGACCGTCGGCGACATGGAGGGGCAGCCGTTCCTGGAGGCGATCAGCGAGATGCGCCACCAGATGGCCCCGAGCGAGACGATGTCCGTGCACGTCACCTGGCTGCCGTATCTGAAGGCCAGCCGGGAACTGAAGACGAAGCCGACCCAGCACTCGGTCCGCGAACTGCGGTCGTTCGGCATCCAGCCGGACCTGATCGTGGCCCGTTCCGACGAGCCCGTCCCGGATTCGGTCTGTGAGAAGATCTCGCTGTTCTGCAACGTCGAGCGCGACGCGGTGATCGCGATGGAGACCGCCGACTCGATCTACGAGGTGCCGCTGATCCTCGAGGAGGCACGGTTCGCGTCGATCGTCGAGCGCACGCTGGCGCTGGACAGTGAGATGGCGGTGCTTGAGGAGTGGCGCCGGTTCGTCGACCGTCTGCGACGGCCCAGCGCCGAGGTGCGCATTGCGGTCGTCGGCAAATACGTCGAGCTGCACGATGCCTACTTCTCGATTCATGAAGCGCTGGTGCACGCCGGCGTCCACCACGGCGCATCCGTCGACATCCGCTGGGTGCACTCGGAAGATCTCGAGAGCGGGGAGGTCGAGGACGTCATTGGTGACGTCGACGGGCTGCTGTTGTGCCCGGGGTTCGGCGATCGCGGCCTGGAGGGCAAGATCTCGGCGGTGCAGTATGCCCGCGAGCAGTTGATCCCGTACCTCGGTGACTGCCTCGGTCTGCAGATGATGGTGGTGGAGTTCGCACGCAACGTCGCCGGACTGCCGGCGGCGAACACGACGGAAGCCGATCCGGCCACCTCCTGCCCCGTGATCTCGATGCTTTCGGAGCAGCGCAAGGTGACCGACATGGGCGGTACGATGCGGCTGGGCGGGTACGACTGCCGGCTGGTGCCGGGCACGAAGACGGCCGCGGCCTACGGCGACGTGGAGGTGGTGCGTGAGCGCCATCGCCACCGTTACGAGGTGAACAACGAGCTGCTGCCCGCGCTCGAAGCGCACGGGCTGGTGGTGGCCGGCCGGACGCTGGACGGCGAACTCGTGGAGATCGTCGAGGTGCTCGACCACCCGTGGATGGTGGGCGCGCAGTTCCATCCCGAGTTCACGTCGCGGCCGAACCGACCGTCGCCCTTGTTCCGCGACTTCGTCGGCGCAGCTCTGGAGCGGATGCGAGGACGTGGCCCGGCCGCGGACGGCGCGCTGCCGGAGGCGATGGACCGGGAAGCCGGTGTGGAGGCGACTCCGGCGTGATCTGGCGCGCGCTGCACCTGCTGGCGCTGTTCTGGATGATGGCCGGCATTGGCAGCACGGTGATCCCGATGTGGAAGGCGTGGCGCAGCGAGGAGCTGGAGACCAAGTCGATCCTGATCTCGGATGCGGCGCGGAACGAGCCGGTCTGGCTGTTGCCGGGGATGCTGGCGGCGGCGACGACCGGGTATGCGTGGGTGGCGTCGAGCGGATGGGACGTGCTCACGACGGGCTGGCTGGTGGCGCTGGAAGCAGTGTTCGCGGTCAACCTCTTCATCTTCCTGCCGCTGTTCGGGATCGGGCTGCGGCGGGTGAGGCTGCTCACACTGCAGGCGAAGAAGCAGGGCGAGGAGACGGAAGAGCTGCGGGACGCGCTGGCGGACAACGTGCTGCTGGTGTTCGGCACGCTGATCATGGCGAGCGTCCCGGTCATGGTGTGGCTGCCGGTCTTCAAGCCATTTTCAGAAGAGCGGGTCACCGCGGGGGTGTGAGCCCCGGGTGAGGTGATTCGGGTTCCGGAGGCTCGGAGTGAGACTGTTCCTGGACACAGCGAACATCGACGACATTCGCCGCTGCGCGGCGATGGGCGTGGTGTCGGGCGTAACGACGAACCCGACGCTGCTGGCGAAGGAGGGTGTGGAGTATCGCGACCGCATCCTCGAGATATGCGAGGTCGTCGACGGGCCGATCTCCGCGGAGGGGGTCGCGCTCACCGCGGACGAGCTGGTCGAAGAGGGCCGGCGCATCGCGTCGTGGCACGAGAGCGTCGTGGTGAAGGTGGCGATGACCGAGCCGGGGCTGGAGGCGATCAGCCGCCTGGCCGCGGAGGGCATTAGCACGAACTGCACTCTGATCTTCTCGGCCAACCAGGTGCTGCTGGCTGCGCGGGCGGGGGCGACCTTTGTTTCACCCTTCGTCGGCCGCCTGGATGACGGCGGCCAGGACGGTATGGAGATGGTGCGGGAGGCCGTGCAGATCCTGGAGACCTTCCACCTGCCGGCGCAGGTGCTGGCGGCCAGCCTGCGACACACGAGGCACGTGACGGAGGCGGCGCTGGCGGGCGCCCACGTTGCCACCGTGCCGCCGGCGGTGTTGCTCCAGATGGTGAAGCATCCGCTGACCGACGCCGGCATCGAGCGATTCCTGGCCGACTCCACGAACTACTCCGCGGTATGAAGAACGAACACAAGGGGAATGTCCGAGTTGTGCGTGGGTGGCACGGTTCGGTACACTGGAATGCAGCCGACCTGACTGGCTGCCTCCCCGGCGGCCCTCGGCAGCCCCTTCCAATCGGCGCGACAGCCAAGGGCAATTGCTAATCTATGGCTAGATCACCTTCACGTGAGCGCGACGACGCGCCTCCCGAACCGACAACCGAGCGACGGCGTGGTGGGCGCGGCCGGAATGGCCGCGCGCGCAATGGCGATGGGTCGCAGCCGCCGGCGCTGAACATCGGCGATCTTGAGCAGCGCACTCGCGACGAGCTGATCGAGTTCGCGACCGAGCAGGAGATCGAGAACCCCGGCGGTTCGCCCAACCAGGAACTGATCTTCCGCATCCTGCAACATCAGGCGGAGCGCCGCGGGAACATCTTCTCCGGCGGCGTGTTGACGATCGTCGAGGACGGCTTCGGATTCCTCCGCGGCGAGCGTCTGCTGCCCGGGCCGAACGATGTCTATGTCTCGCAGTCGCAGATTCGACGGTTCGGACTGCGTGGCGGCGACTATGTGACCGGCCAGGTGCGACAGCCGAAGGACTCGGAGAAGTATTACGGCCTGCTGCGCGTCGACGCCGTCAACGGACTGGACCCGGAGGAGGCGAAGCGCCGCCCCGACTTCGATTCGCTAACGCCGATCTTCCCCAACCGGATGCTCCACCTGGAGACCGAGCGCGGCGAACTGAGCCAGCGCATGGTTGACCTCTTCGCGCCGATCGGCCGCGGGCAGCGCGCGCTGATCGTCTCGCCGCCCAAGGCCGGCAAGACGATGCTGCTGCAGTCGATTGCCCACGGCATTG
>JASLOV010000157.1 GCA_030745285.1 Dehalococcoidia bacterium
GTCTGCCCGGCTACTCGCCCCAAAGATCGGCGGGCGGGCGGGACTGGTACACGACCTCGCCGGGGATCTCCTCGCCCTCGTCGAAGCGGGAGATGCGGAAGGGGGTGATGTCGACGGTCGAGGCTGCCCCTTCGAGCATCAGTTCGGCCATGCACATGCCGACGGCGGGGCCGGTCTTGAAGCCGCTGCCGCTCATACCGGCAGCGACGTAGAGCCCCTGCGCCTCGGCGGTCTCGCCGAGCAGCATGTGCCCGTCCGCCGTGATGCCGTCGACCTCGGTCCAGGTGCGCCGCCAGCCGGCCTCGGCCATCGCCGGGATGCGGCGCACCATGCGGGCTGCGCCGGCCACCAGCCAGTCATCGGGGATGGCAGGGTCATCGGCATCGAGCTCGACGCGCGGGCGGCGCTCGCGCACCTCCGCCGGGCCGAGGCCCATCATCGTGGTCGCGCCGGTATCCGGGTGGAAGTAGGTGCCGATCGAGCGGTCGATCACGGTCATGTGGGTCTCCGGCAGCGCCGGCGGCCGCTCCAGCGCGCCGGCGAAGAGCCGGGTCGCGCCGACGGGCAATTCGACGCCGGCGGTAAGCGCCAGCCGGGCCGACCACGCCCCGGCCGCGACGCAGATCACGGGAGCCTCGATGCGGCCATCGGCGGTCTGCACCGCCACGACGCGACCGCCGGCGACCTCGATCGCCGTCACCTCGGTGTCCTGCCGCACAGTGACGCCGAGTTCGCGAGCGCGTCGCGCCATGCCGGTCGCGGCGAGGTAGCCGTCGGCGTACCCGCCCCGCGGCTCATAAGCCGCCCCGCCGATGTCGTCGACGCGGAAGAACGGCTGCATCTGGAGCACGTCCTCGGGGCCGATCACCGTCGTGTCGACGCCTACGCCCTGCAGCATCTTCACGTTCTGCTCGAGCCTGGCGCGGTCGGCGTGGCCGACGATGAAGAGGAAGCCGGTGTTGTTGAAGCCGGCATCGCCACCGATCTCGTCGCCCCAGCCGGCGTAGACATCGCGACTGCGCAGCGCCAGCGCAGCGTCGTGCGGGTTGGTGTAGTGCATGCGGATCAACCCGCCGGTCTTGCCCGTGGCATGGTCGGCGACGGAGTCGCGCTCCAGCAACAGCACGTCGGACTGCCCGCCGGCCGCGAGGTAGTGGGCGATGCTGGTGCCGACGATGCCGCCACCGATGACGATGGCCGATGCGGTCTCAGGCAACGCGCGTCAGCCAATCGCGAATGACGCCCTGGGCCGCCGGGTAGGCGGTGATGCCGTGGTCGGCGTCGGAGATTGCGTGAAACTCGATCTCGCCGATGCCGTCGCGCAGCGCCTCCGCGTCCGTGAACGGCACGACGGAGTCGGCGTCGCCGTGCACAATCACCTTCGGTGCGTCGATGGCGGCGATCTCGGGAAGCCTCGACGTGAAGTCGAAGGCGGCGTAGTTGCGGACGGTGCCGCGCCAGTAGCGGAAGAGGTCCTCGTCGGAGACGCCCTTCACCGCCTCGATGTAGAGCTTCCGGCCGGCGGCTGCCTGCTCCGCCAGGGGCGAGGGGTTCGCCGGTTGCGGCGGCTCGGGCGGCTCTCGCAGCGCCGCTCGCTCGCCCTCGAACACCGCCTCGGCGCCCTCGCTCTCGACGCGGTCCACGAGTGCGCTGGAGTTCTTGCCCCAGGGCGTCTCGAACATCAGCCGCGGCCCGGTATTGAGCAGGGCCAGGGCGCTCACCGTCCCCGGGAAGCTGAGCGCGAACTGCTGCGCGACCATGCCGCCCATCGAGGAGCCGATGATGATCGCGCGCTCGATGCCGAGGTGGGTGAGCAGCGCCTGGCCGTCCGCGGCGATGTCCTCGAGGTCGTAAGCGGTGTCGATCGAGTATTCGCTGGCGCCGGCGCAGCGCCGGTCGTAGGTGATGACCTGGACGCGATCGAGTGGGGCGGCATCGAGGACATCGCCGCGGACGAAGAGCGCCGGGGTCCCCTCGCCGCTCACCTCGTAGTGAGTCTCTACCCCGTTGACCGCCGTCTCGGGCATGGCAACTCCTCTCACCTCCGCGCCAGTCTAGTCGCGATGAGGCCGCGGGGGGCGGAGTGCCGGCGACTGAGCCGGCTCAGTGAACATCCAGCCGGCGCACGACGCTCACCGTCGTCACCGCCGCAAGACTGAGCGGGAGCCCGAGGATCAGGGCAGGCACCCCCGTGGTGGCGAGGCCGCGCCGGGCCTGTGTATCGAGGCCGATCGCGCCGCTGGGGTGGAAGCTGCAGAGCAGGTTGGCAGCGCCGAAGAAGGCGCCGGTGATCGGCGCACGCGTCGTTCGCCCGGCCGGCGCCCTGACCGTCCCGATGCGATGCTCGGTCACGTCCTCATTCACCACGACGAGCGTGTCGCCCCTGCGGAGATGGAGCCGTCGCGGCACGGCGTCGACGATCTCGCCCCGGGCGACGCGCTCGGCCGTCCCCGGCGGGATCACCACCTCGACGGCGCGGGCGGTGGGCAGCAAAGTCCAGGCGACGACGATCAGCAGCCAGCTACCGGCCATCACGCCAGCGGCGATCGCGGCCAGCGGCCAGGTGCGCCGCGGCAGAGCGGGCATGACAGGCATTGCCCGGTCAGCCTAGTTCACGAGATAGAGAATTGGGTAGAAGAAGACCCAGACGACATCGACGAAGTGCCAGTACATGACGGCGGCCGCCACGCCCCAGTGACTGCCCGCTGAGAAGCGGCCGGTCAGCACCATGCGGTAGACCAGCGCCAGCAACACCACGCCGGAGACGACGTGTGTGGCGTGCATGCCGGTCATCGAGAAGAAGGCGGTGCCGAAACCCTCGCTCGGGGTGAACTCGGCGATCGACCACTCCAGGCTGACGCCGACGACGAAGACGAGGCCGAGCACGATGGTGGCGAGCAGCATCAGCTTGGCGTGGGCGATGTTGCCGTGGGCGATGGCGGTCTCCGCCCGGAAGGCGGTGAGGCTGCTGAGCAGCAGGATCGCCGTGACGCCCAGCCCGAGCGTCTGGCTGAGGTCGTCGGGCGTCTCGGTGCCGACGAGGTAGAAGCGCGAGGTGGCGAGCAGGGCGAAGAGCAGGCCGTCCGAGATGAAGAAGAGCCATAGCCCCAGTCGCAGGATCGGCAGGCGGCTGCGCTCCGCGCCCGCGGCGAGAGCGGCGGCGGTCTCAGTGGCCATTCCCGGTCCCTTCGGACTGCCAGAGTCGCGAGGCGTGCATGAAGTAGGTCACGATCAGCCACGCCTTGGCCAGGGCGATCGGGCCCAGCAGCAGGATCAGCGCCGCCGTCGAATCGAGCGCCGCGTAGACGACGAACTCGATGGCCGTCAGCACGGCCAGCAGAGCGATCACCCAGAGCCCGATGCCCTGCGCCTTCGATTCCCCGTTCATTACGCTCACTCCTCGTGCTGCTCGTGCTATGCGCCGCCGCCGGCGCCACCACCGTCACCGGCACCACCACCGGCGCCGCCGCCGCCACCGGCGGGCGCGGCCATGGTTGCGTGGGTCGCGCCGGCCATGCCGTAGCCGTAGGGCGGACCGACGACGACCGGCGGGCTCGGGAAATTGTGCTCGGGCGGCGGCGAGGTCACCTGCCACTCAAGCGTGCTAGCCTGCCACGGGTTGTCCTCCGCCTGCGGGCCACGCAGCCACGACCAGACCATGTTCCAGACGAAGAAGACGAACGAGAGGCCCATCAGCAGGGAAGCGATGCTGATGAACATGTTCAGGTCGGCGTACTCGGCCGGGTAGTCGGAGATGCGGCGGTTCATGCCCTTCACGCCGACCTGGAACATCGGGATGAAGGTGGCCTGGAAGCCGACGAACAGCAGCCAGAAGTGGGCCTTGCCCAGTCGCTCGTTGAACTGGCGGCCGGTGATCTTGGGGAACCAGAAGTAGAGACCGGCGAAGAGCGCGAAGACTTCGCCACCCATGATCGTGTAGTGGAAGTGCGCGACCACAAAGTAGGTGTCGTGCAGGTGCAGGTCGGTGGGCAGGTCGGCGAGGTAGATGCCAGTGAGCCCGCCGATCATGAAGTTGAAGACAAAGGCGAGCGCGAACAGCATCGGCGTGCGCAGCCAGAGCTTGCCCGCCCAGATCGTGCCGAGCGCGGCCAGAAAGATCAGGCCGGTCGGCACCGAGATCGCCTCGGTGAGCGCCAGGAAGGGGGCGTGGAGGTACTCCGCCATGCCGCTGGTGAACATGTGGTGCGCCCAGACGACGCCGGAGAGCGCGACGATGGCGAGCAGGCCGCCCACCGCCCAGCGGTAGGCGAAGAGCGGCTTGCGCGAGAAGTGCGTCAGCACCTCGAGCGCGATGCCGAAGCCCGGCAGCACCATCACGTAGACGGCGGGGTGCGAGTAGAACCAGAAGAAGTGCTCGTACAGCAGCGCGCTGCCGCCCTCGGCCGCCCGGAAGAACGAGGTGTCCGCCACGCGGTCCAGCAGCACCATCAGCAGGGAGACGGCGAAGGCCTGAGTGAAGAAGAAGGAGATCAGCGAGGCGGAGAAGACGCCCCAGACGAAGATCGGCAGCCGGCCCCAGCTCATGCCGGGGGCGCGCTCGTAGATGATCGTCACGAGGAAGTTGATGCCGCCCACGATCGAGACCAGCCCGAAGGTGATCACGGCGAGGTTGAAGAGCACCTGTCCGGAGCTGTTGAGCACGCTCAGCGGTGGGTACGCGGTCCAGCCGGAGTCGAAACCGCCGAGCTGCGGGCTGAGCGTGGAGACCAGCAGCATCACCGCGACCGGCGGCACCAGCCAGTAGGAGAGCGCGTTGAGGCGGGGGAAGGCCATGTCGGCAGCGCCGATCATCAGCGGCACGACGAAGTTGCCGAAGCCACCGATCACGATCGCCACGGCGACGGCGATCATGGTGATGCCATGCAGGCTCATCGCGCGGTTGTAGGTGCCGTGGTCGAAGAGCTGCAGGCCGTCCGCCGCAAGCTCGAAGCGCAACAGCATCGCCACCAGACCGGAGATCAGGAAGAGCGCCGTGAAGGTGACGATGTACTGGATACCGATCACCTTGTGGTCCGGGCTGAAATCGAAGTAGCGCTGCCAGCCGGTGGTCGTGAACGGACGGGCGTCCAGGCCCAGCCACTCGCGACCCCAGTACTTCCATCCCCCGACCCCCGCTATCCAGCCGATCAGCGCGATCGGGTAGCCGACGCTCCAGGAGAGCTCCGTCGACCAGAAGTCGCGGTCGGTGGCGACGCGCAGCGCGCCAACGAGGCCAGCGCCAACCGCGAATCCGATGATCGCGAGAATCAGTCCGGCGACGACCGGCAGACGGAGGACGCGCATGCTCACTGCACCTTCGCTACGGACGCGGTCTTGGACTCAACCCAGGCGTCGAACTCCTCCGGCTCGACGACGCGGACGTCCATCGCCATGCCGGCGTGGAAGAGGCCGCAGAGTTCCGTGCACTGGACGCGGTAGGCAATGTCATCCGGGTCGCTGGTTCGGTCGAGCGTGACAAAGACCTCGATCACCTGCCCGGGCACGGCGTCGGCCTTGACGCGGAAGGCGGGCACCCAGAAGGCATGCAGGACATCGCCTTCGATCGAGGTGACGTTGAACTGGATGCGGCGGTGAGCCGGCAGCACGAGTTCATCGACCGGGGAGCTCACCCGCACGCCGCTCTCCGGGTACTCGACGGTCCAGGCCCAGCGGAAGCCGGTGACGTTGACCTGGAGGTCGGCGGTGTTGTCGGCGCGCAGCTCGAAGAGGCCGGTCAGGCCAGGATGGATCATGACGACCACCGCCAGGGTGGTCGTCACGATCAGCCATGCAACGGGGATGGCGAGGCCGCCGCTGATGGGCGGGCCATCCTCCGTCGGGTCCCCTTTCGCGCGGAAGCGCATGAGGCTGTAGCCAAGCCCCGCGATCACCAGCCCGAAGACCGGCGTCGCCATGTAGGTGAGGGTGAAGAACGCGTCGTCGACGAGGGTGGCTTCCTCGGCGCCATGGGTCGGGAAGGGGTCGAGCAGGTAGTACGTGGCCGCGACCGCTAGTGCGGTGGCAACGGCCCAGATGATCCCGGCGATGATCAGGTCGCGGCGCACGGGCTCCCTATCCGCTCGACGTTGGCGGACACGGTACAGGCGCGATCCACCCAGAACATGGTGCGTCCGCACCATGTTCTGGGTGGTGCCCGAGCGGATGATGACGGCGCTCCGCGAGTGGAGAGCCCGTGAGCTCACTCACTGTCCCGGACTCCCTCGAGCCGCTGACCGAGCCGCGGTCGGAGCGTTCCCGGACGCGCTGGACATCACTTCGGTCCGCTGGCGCGGCGATGCGCGCCTACATCGCCCTGACGAAGCCGAACATCATCTGGCTGCTGCTGGTGACCACCGTGCCGGCGATGGCGGTGGCGAACGAGGGCTGGCCGTCGACGTGGCTCGTGACCGCCACGCTGCTGGGAGGGATGCTCACCGCCGGCGGCGCGAACGCCATCAACCAGTACGCCGACCGCGACATCGACGCGCGCATGGAGCGCACCCGGGGGCGGCCGCTGCCGTCCGGTGCGGTACCGGCGCGGCATGCGCTGACGCTGGGAGTCGCGCTGGCGGCGCTCGGCACGGCATGGCTGATGCTGACCGTGAACGGCGCGGCGGCGGCGCTCGCGCTCGCGGCGGTGGTCTGGTACGCGGCGGTCTACAGCTATCTGCTGAAACACTCCACGTCACAGAACATCGTGATCGGCGGCGTGGCCGGCGCGATGCCTCCGCTGATCGGATGGGCCGCCGTCACCGGCGACGTCAGCGCCGCGTCGCTGCTGCTCTTCCTGATTGTGGTGAACTGGACGCCACCACACTTCTGGGCGCTCTCCCTGCTGCTCGCCGACGACTACCGGGCGGCCGGGGTGCCGATGCTGCCGGTGGTGCGAGGCGAGGCGGAGACCGCACGCCAGATCCTGCTCTACTCGTACGTCGTCGTCGGGCTGACGTTCGCCTTCTGGGCCGTCGCCGGCCTCTCGCTGATCTACCTGGCGGCGTCGAGCGGCGGCGGCGCGATATTCGTCTGGCTTGCTCTTCAGCTAAGAGCCGATACTAGCGCCGCGCGTGCGAGGCGGCTCTTCAAGCACTCCACGCTCTACCTTGCGCTGCTGTTTGGCGCGATGTTCCTCGACCAGTTGCTACTGGGCTGAGTGACGCGGATCGCTCAGCCGGCGGCAAAGGTCCCGCCAGCCAGCGACGTTCGTCCCTGTGGCCCTAGTGCCTCGTCACCAAGAATCGGCAGAATGTCACCATCTGCTGCCGTACTCGGAGACCGCATGACCCGTTTGCCCGAAGCCGGACAGCGTCCACAGGTGAGCGACCGTCCAGTGCTCACTGACCTCACGAGCCGTGACGGCCTCTTCGCGGTGAACCTCGACCAGCGGATCAGCACGTGGTCAGAGCCGGCCACGGCCATGCTCGGCATCACGGAGTCCGAGGCGGTCGGACGGCGCTGCTTCGATGTCATCGGCGGCACCGACGAGCGTAATTCGCGGTTCTGCCGGGACAACTGCCCGGTGGTCTCGAACGCCCGGCGCGGACGGGGCACGAAGGACTTCGACGTGCGCGTGGCCGACCGCGCCGGCCAGCCGCTGCTGATCAACGTCTCCACCCTGCTCTACAGCGAGCCGGCGTCCGAGGAGACGATGGTGCTGCACCTCTTCCGAGACGTCACGGCCGCGCGGCGCGTCGAGCGGCTGGCGTCTTCAGTGTCGGAGTGGTTCCCCTCCGACGAGGGCCAGACGACGACCTGCGCGCTGACGCCTCCGACGGAGCGGCAGCTGGAGATCATCCGGCTGCTGGCGGCCGGGGAGGAAGCCCCGGAGATCGCGGAGATCCTGGACGTCAGTCCGGTGACGGTGCGCAACCACATCCAGGGAGCGATGGAGCGGCTGGGCGTGCGCAGTCGCGTCCAGATGATCGTCGCCGCCGCTCGCGCCGGGCTGCTGTAGATGCAGCGCGGTAGCGCCCGCAGACTTGCTCGTGCCACCGACCATCTCCACGCTGGATGTGGCTACGAACGGGTCCGCAGATAGCAGCCGCACGCGGCAGCCTCGTCGACCATTGGTGGGCGGTCGAGCCCCACAGACAGCAAGGACGTTGGTCACCGGAGGTAGGGACGATTTGCGGTGGGCGATACCCGGCGTCGGGCGACCATGATCAACAGCAACCAGCAACCGCAGCCCCCGAGGGGCGATCAGGGAAGAGGGAGCCGAGTGAAGCAGATTCTCAGAGGCCGTTGGGTGGCTGGCGCCGTAACGTTGATGGCCGCGCTTGCGGTGGCCTGTGGCGGCGGCGACGACTCGTCGAGCAGCAGCCCGGCCGCGACGCAGGCGGCGGCCGCAGACGATAACGACGAGAGTGCCGTCGCCGCCACGCTCACGGAGTGGGCGATCGCGGTCGATGAAGACCGCGCGAGCGCCGGCGACGTCACCTTTGCCGTTACCAACGCCGGCGGTGTGCCGCACGAGCTCGCCGTGGTCCGTGCCGATGGCGCCGCCGACGCACTGCCGACGGCGGCGGGCCTGGTCGATGAGTCGCAGATGGAAGTGCTCGGTCGCACCAGCCAGATCGGCGGCGGGGCCTCGGAGGAAGTGACCTTCTCGCTGACGGCCGGTAGCTACGTGCTGATCTGCAACATCCCGGCGCACTACGACCTCGGAATGCGGATCGGCTTCACCGTCGAGTAGCGGTCGCCGTCACCACCCGGTCGCCGTCGCGGTTCGTGCCGCGGCGGTACGCTTTAGGATTTTAGTCCTGCGATCGTAGGACTAATGACAGGGATGGGGCGTGGCCTCATCCCTGTACGGTTCCCCCCAGCTGTTCGCGGCAGGTACGCTTGCGGCGGCTGAGAGGGGATCCCTGATGAAGTTCGGCATTTTCTATGAGCACCAGTTGCCCCGCCCGTGGGACGACGGGCAGGAGCTGAAGCTCTTCCAGGACGCGCTCTCACAGGTTGAGCTGGCCGACAGGCTGGGCATCGACTACGCGTGGGAGGTGGAGCACCACTTCCTGGAGGAGTACTCCCACTCCTCCGCCCCGGAGGTCTTCCTGGCCGCTGCGTCGCAGCGGACCGAACGCATCCGCCTCGGCCACGGCATCGTGCTGATGCCCCCCGGCTACAACGCACCGGCGCGTATCGCGGAACGCATCGCCTCGCTCGACCTGGTCTCCAACGGGCGGGTCGAGTTCGGCACCGGCGAGTCGGCGTCGCGGATGGAGCTCGAGGGCTTCGACATCGACCCCGAACAACGGCGGGCGATGTGGCGCGAGACGGTGGAGCAAACCGCCAACATGCTGGCGATGGACCCCTACCCCGGTTTCGATGGCGAGTTCTTTTCGATGCCGGCCCGCAACGTCGTGCCCAAGCCGGTGCAGCGGCCACACCCGCCGATCTGGGTGGCCTGCTCTAACCGCGAGACGATCCACCTGGCGGCACAGCTCGGCATCGGTGCGCTGACGTTCTCCTTCGTCGACCCTGAAGAGGCAAAGAAGTGGGTCGACGACTACTACGAGACCTTCAAACGGGAGTGCGTACCGATTGGCCACGCCGTCAACCCGAACATCGCGATGGTGACCTCGTTCTCCGTCCACCGGGACGAGCAGGAGGCGATGGATCGCGGCACGGACGGCTTCCGCTTCTTCCAGTTCGCGCTCGCCCACTTCTACCGCAACGGCGTGCACAAGCCGGGCCGCACGGACATCTGGCAGAAGTTCGAGGCGGCCAGCGAGGAGATCCGCGGGCAGGGCCGGCTGGGCGGCGGCGGCGGCATCGGCACGCCCGATCAGCTGCGCAGCCACCTGCGCGACTTCACGGAGGTGGGCGTCGACCAGCTGGTGTTCATCCAGCAGGGCGGCAACAACCGCCACGAGGACATCTGCGAGTCGCTCGAATTGTTCGCCGGCGAAGTGATGCCGGAGTTCAAGGAGCGCGAAGAGGAGCGGGAGCGGGCAAAGATGGAAGAGCTCGCGCCGTACATCGAGCAGGCAATGGCCCGCAAGGAGCGGATGACGGAACTGGCCGACGCGGACATTCCGGAGTACCCGGCGTACGGCTTCAACATCGCGGAGCAGGGCACCGACGCCATCCCTGAGGAAGCGACCGCGCAGTAGCGGCGCACTGGCGGCTCTCGCCGCGCCCGGGTCCCCACCCGGAGGGAGTCCGCAGTCGTGCGGACTCCCTCGACCGTTCCGTGCTCACCCCGGCTAAATTGAC
>JASLOV010000158.1 GCA_030745285.1 Dehalococcoidia bacterium
CCCACCGCGAGCGGTAGTCGTGCTGATGCTCCAGCACCAGCCGCACCGCTCGCTCCCGTACCTCTGTTGGATATCTGCCTCGTCGTGTCATCGCTCCATCCTCTCTAAGGTTGGAGCCTCCAACATTCCCGGGGCGGTTCAAACGGTCGGATCTGGCGTAGTTCCCGCCGCGGCCGGTTGATGGACTGCGCGGCGCGTTGGACCAGCGAGGACCTGCGGAAACACGCAGTTCGATCCAGCGCCGGTCTACGAGGGGCTAGTGGATCACACAGACCACACGAACCTGCTACGCGACGGTGTCGCCACGCCCGGCGGTGTCTGGGCGGACTTCGGGGCGGGAACCGGCACGTTCACATTGGCGCTGGCAGAGTTGCTCGGCCCCGGGGCTGAAATCGTCGCGATTGACCGTGACACGAGCCGTCTCCGCGCCAACGAGCAGGCGATGCGGACACGATTCCCAGAGACGAACGCCCGCTATGTCGCGGCTGACTTCACCGAGGCTCTCGAGCTGCCGCCGCTCGACGGGATCGTGATTGCGAACGCACTGCACTTCGCACCGGACCAGGCCCACGTCGTGGAGCTCCTTGGTAGCTATCTTGGTCCCCGGGGGCCGGTTACTCGTCGTGGAGTACAACATTGAACACTCGAACTCCGCGGTGCCCTACCCCGTCCCGTACCCGCGCTGGCAGACACTGGCGCGTGGCGCCGGGTTCGCTCACACAGAGGCACTCGCGCGGCGGCCCAGCCGGTTCCTGCGCGAAATCTACTCGGCAGCCAGCTGGAGCGGGCGGTGACAACGATCGCCGAGGCGGATGCGATTCCGGTCATGTTGGGCGGCGGCGCGAGGGGACCGCTTCTTCCACGTGGGGTTACGAGGCCTGGCCGGACCCGCCGGTGCTGGAGCGGATGCGCGAGCAGGGTATCCGTTGGTTCGAAGTGACGGAGGTGGTGGAGCGGGGCTTGGATGCGTGCATGACGGGGGCGTCGAGCGCGCAATGGACGACTGCGATCGCGCGTCGACGACAGGACGCCGCCGAGGCGGCATCAATAGCCTGGGGAACGCGGCAACGGCGCCCCGCGCTATTGTCACCGGACTGAGCGCTAATCACGTAAGGGGCGCGGCTTGTGAAGGTTGCTGCTGGTCGACAGTTCTTTGAGCGCTACGGGGCCGCGGCTCAGGAGATTGTGCCGGACCTGCATTGGGCCGTGATCGAGGCCGATGGCGCGTGGTCACAATCTCCAAACGACTGTGATCTGATCGTCTACGCCGCCGACGCCTACAGGAACGCGTTCGTCGAAGCGGTCATACAGATTCCGGTACCCCGCTGGGCCCATACCGAGGACGCCGGCATCGATGGGCTGTTCTACGACGTGATGCGTGAGAAGCGGGCGGCCCTGACACACAGTCCAGGGGCCAATGCTCCTGAGGTGGCAGAAGTTGCCTTCGGCTTCGTCCTCTGGTCGGCCAAGAACCTCGGCGAGCTGCGCGAGCATCAGCGCGAACACCGTTGGAAGACGCTTCGGCTCGATGGCCTGAGTGATAAGACCATGCTGATTGTGGGCCTGGGCGCCATTGGTAGCCGTGTCGCCACCTACGGCAAGGCCTTTGGCATGCGGGTATTGGGTATCCGTCGCTCCACCGAAGCGGTGGCGAACGTCGATCGTCAGGGAACGATCGCCAACTTCAGCGCCTTTCTGCCCGAGGCGGATTTCCTGGTGCTTGCTCTCCCGATTGCCCCGGAGGTGGTGGGCCTCATCGATCAGCGCGCCCTGGCGCTCATGAAGCGGACCGCCACGCTGATCAACGTCGGACGCGGGGCCCTGGTCGACATTCCGGCCCTCAAGCAGTCCCTCAAGGATGGGCATCTACGACACTTCTGTACGGATGTGCTGCCAACCGAGCCCTGGCCGGCAGATGACGATTTGTGGGACCTCCCCAACGTTCTGATCACGCCACACAACGCCTCGTCGTCACCGCTCTATCTGAAACGCGTGGGCGACCTGTGGATAGAGAATCTGCGCCGCTACGTGCGCGGGGATGACGCCATGCTGCACCGCGCCTTCTGACCGACACCCCCGTACCCGCGATTGAAGAGCCTTCGCCACGCAGCGGTGTGCACGGGCTCCGCCGGTGCCCGGAGATCGGCTGGGGGACCCTCGTCACGCGCCGTGCGAGGATCACGGTAGGCTGCCGAGCGGTGTCGCGCCGGGGCGCTGCCGCGTCTCCGTGAAGGTGCCGATGCGGGGCGGGGCCGGCCCCGGAAATGATCAAGACAGGAGGCATCATGCCGTCGAAGCAAGAGATTCTTGAGCTACTGCGGTCGAGCGGCGCGCGGGCGAGCGAGACGCTTCGCGCGCTTGACGCCGGTCAGCTGGAGGCCGGCGTCTACGAGGGGGGATGGAACAGGATCCAGCTCGTCGCCCACATCGCCTCGATCGAGTGGACCTACCCGCGACTGATCGGGATGGCCGAGGCCGCAGGCGACAGCGGAAGCAACGGCGGGAGCACGGGTGGCGATCCGCGCGGGGGCATGGACGCCTACAACGAGCGGCAGGTGGAACAGCGCGCCGGTCACACTCTTCAGCAGCTGATCGAGGAGTTCGAGCGGAACCGTGCCACGACGATCGAGGCGGTCGAGGCGGCCGATGATGAACTGCTCGCGGAGTCGATCCGCTCAGGCGGCGGCATCGAAGGCACGGTCGCCGAGGTCTTCCAGGATGTGGCGATCGATCACGTGCTCGGGCATCTAGTCGACCTGACGGGTCCGCCCGAAGGCCAGGGCACACCCTAGGCAGCGACCCCGCGAACCCTCGACCGCCGCGTATGCTCGGCCGTGCCTACTCGCCGTGGCGCAGCACGATCTTGCCGAAGTTCGCGTTCGACTCCATGTACGCGTGAGCCTCGGCGACCTCCTCCAGCGGAAAGACGCGGTCGACCACCGGGACGATGCGACCCGAGGCGAGGTGCGGCACCACTCGGTCCACGAACCGTTGTGTCAGCGCCGCCTTCTCCTCCAGCGGACGAGCGCGGAGCACCGTGCCATGCACGCGCAGGCGCTTCGCCATGAGAGCGCCGATGTTCATGGCTTCGACACGCCCACCCCCGAGCGTGCCGACGATCACCATGCGGCCCCACACCGCCAGTGACGCGAGGTTGCGGTCCCAGTACGGCGCCCCGATCACGTCCAGCACCACGTCGACGCCGCGCCCGTCCGTCTGGTCTGCAATCACTTGCGCGAAGTCGTCCTCGTGGTAGTTGATGCCGATGTCCAGGCCCAGCTTCGCGGCTGCACTCAGCTTCTCTGCGCTACCCGCGGTGCCGAACGTGCGGCAGCCGGCGACGGAGGCGATCTGAATCGCGGCCGTCCCCACGCCGGAGCCAGCGGCATGGATGAGCGCCGATTCTCCGGGCTGCAGTTCACACTGCCCCATCATGGCGTCGTACGCCGTGAGGAAGACCTCCGGGATGCTCGCCGCCTGGCCAAAGTCGATGTTCGACGGGATGGCCATCAGCATCCGCTCATGCACGACCACCCGCGAGCCATATCCGCCGCCGCCCAGCAGCGCCATCACGCGGTCTCCGGGCTGCCACGCGGTAACGCGATCGCCGACCTCGAGGACTTCGCCCGCCATCTCGAGCCCGGGAACGTCATCGCGGGTGCCGGGCGGTCCGGGGTATCTGCCCATGCGCTGCATGAGGTCCGCGCGGTTGAGCGCCGTGGCCCGCACCGCAATCAGCGCGTCTTCCGGTCCGGGAATTGGGTCGTCGAGGTCTCGAATCTCGAAGACCTCCGGCCCGCCTGGCTGCGTGACGACCGCTGCGCGCACCTTCGCCTCTTTCTGTTGCCGACAACGAGTGCCGATGCTAGCACGCGCGCCGGCAGGCGGCGGCTCCTCCGAGCGCGCGCCGGAATACCGGGCCACGGCGTTGAACACCCACGGCTGACCAAGCAGGCGCGACTCAGGCTCGCGCGAAAGGGGGTAGCTGCCGCAATTCGCTCAGCGAGTCGATCGTGTAGTCGGGTTCCTCGTCGGGGGCCTGGGGGACGCGGTCGGGTGGAGAGACGCCGCGCATCAGGATCGCCGTCATTCCCATCGCTCGAGCGCCGCGCACGTCCGCCTCCGGCCGGTCGCCAACCAAGGCCGACTCTGCAGGCGCGACACCGAGGGCGCCGAGGGCGTGCTGAAAGATGCGACGGTGCGGCTTGCGCCAGCCCACCTGGTCTGAGCTCGATACCACCTCGAAGTAGCGCAGCAGGTCATGGTACTGCAGCTCCGCGAGGAACGACTCGCCGCCGTGCGCGCGGTTGGTGATCGCGCCCACCCGGAAACCGCGCTCGAGCAGCCACTCCAGCGTCTCGTGCGTGTCGTCGAGGATGCGACGCCCCAGCAGCGGCCCGCCGGCGTTGTGGGCCTCCCACAACGCGGACACCTGCGCGTGATCCGGTGACAGGCCAGCCTCTTCCGCTGCCCGGCGTGCTATGGCGTGGTAGTTCGGACTGCGAAAGTCGCTCGCATCTGCGACACGCTGCGCCTCTTCGCGGGCCTGGAACATTCCTCGACTGATCTCCTCAGCACTGCGCGCCGGCCGTACACCCCAGAGCGAGAAGAGGGCATTGACGCGTCGACGCAGCGCGCGCTCCACCACCCCGTCGGGCGGAGGCGCGGGAAAGTGCCAGAGGGTGTCGCCGAAGTCAAAGAAGACCGCCTTGAGAGGCTGGCGGTCGACGGTCATGTTTCCATTCTGCCGCGCAGGATCATCACCCGGTACACAAAGTTGAGGTGCACCAGAGCGGTGATCACAGCCACGCCCCAGAACATCACATCGACGTTCCACGTAGCGGCCACAGAGATGACTGCGAGGTAGAAGACGCGCACGTCTCGCCCAGAAACCAGGTAGGCAAAGAGCGGCTCGAACTGCCGCTTCGGGTAGTTCTCGTGCATCACGGAGCGGTACTTCTCAGCCGACGCTGCGAGCATGAATGTAGCGCCCAGCGCGAACACGCCCAGTGGCCATGCCCACTCGTCCCAGCGGTCAGTCTGCGCCAGCCCGTAGGCGATCGCCGCGACGCCGGCGTACTCCACGAGGCGGTCCACCACGGTGTCGAAGAAGTCGCCATAGCCGCTGGCCTTGCCCGTGCGACGCGCGATCTCGCCGTCGACGCCAGAGAATACGGAGGAGAACTGCATCAGCAACCCGCCGGCCCACCAGATCTGTGCCGCCCATGCTGCGCATGCACCGACGCCGATCAGCAGAGCGATCGCGGTGGCGGCGTTCGGCGAGAAGCCGGCGCGCGCCATCGGCCCGGAGAAGCGGGCCGAGATGCGACGGTTGATCAGCAGCGACACCGGCCCGTCGCTGGACTTGGTGAGGGCCGGGCCGTCCGGGTTCATCCTCGCACCGGGACCGTTGCCGGCGCCGCGTAGGCAGGCGTCACGTCATCCGGAAAGTAGCGGCGGAACCAGAGTTCGAGGTTCACGAGCATCCACACTCGGTGGCCAAACTCGCCGCCATTGGCCACGCCGCGATCCAGCCAGCGGGCGACGGCATCGACGTCCAAGACGCCGCGACGGCGTGCCTGGTCGCTCAGCAGCAGATCGCGCGCGTATGAGATGAGATCACCACCGAACCAGCGCTCAAGCGGCACCTTGAAGCCGACCTTGCGGCGCTGCACAACCTCGGGGGGCAACAGATCCGCGAAGGCGCGACGCAGGATGAACTTGGTCGTGTCGTCACGTTCTCGAAACACGTCCGAGTACGAGAGCATCGCCCGCGCGTGATGCAGCGGGGAGCGCCAGCGCAGCTTGTAGCGCATGGGCATCGCTGTAACGAATTCCACCAGGGCGTGATCGACGAACGGCACCCGCGCCTCAACGGCGGTGGCCATTGTCATAGAGTCGACGCGACCCAGCAGGTTGAGCAGGTGCACCTTCTCCAGCGCGTAGAGCAGGCGGTCAGAGTAGGAACCGCCGGCGGTGCGCCGGAAGTGCGCCTCGAAGTGGTCGCGCCCGCCGCTGCCGGCGGCCTCCAGCGCCTCTGGCATCAGGAGCTCGGCGCGCTCGTCGATGCTGAACCAGCGGTAGCCCGAGAAGAAGTGGTCGACGGGGTCCTCGCAGTCCACTCCGCCACCGTACTTCGCCTCCATGCCACCCAGCAGCGGGCGGCGGATCACGTTGGGCAGGTGGCGTAGCAGGCGCGCCTTGGTGTGGTCGAAGGGGATGCGAACGTAGTCCCCGTAGCCGCCGAAGATCTCGTCCGCGCCCTCGCCCGAGAGCACTACGGTGATGTCCTGCTTCAGCACCTCCGACATCTGGTACAGCGGCACCTCGTTGGGCACGGCGAGCGGCGCGTCGCGCTTCTCGATCAGCCCGGGGAGCAGTTCGAAGTAGCGGTCCGGGTCCAGCATCACCTCGGTGTGATCAGTGTCCCAGCGGTCCGCGACCAGGCGCGCGTAACGGAACTCGTCGACGGCCTCGTCGCCGAATCCGACGCAATAGGTCTTGAGACGGCTCCCCAGTTCCTGTGCCATCAGCGCCACCACGACGCTCGAGTCGAGCCCGCCGGAGAGATAAGCGCCAAGCGGCACGTCCGACATCAGCCGCTTGCGCACCGCCTCGCCGAGCCGATCGCGTACGCCCTCCAGGTAGTAGCGCTCGCCGCGGTCCCGGCGGTGCCCGGGCAGCTTCAGGTCCCAGTAGCGTTCGATGCGGGTCTCGCCGCCCTCGGCGACCAGGTAGTGCCCGGGGGGCAGCGCGTGGATGCCCTCGAACATCGTCCCCGGCGCCACCGGGTGGCGGAACGCCATGTAGCTGACCACACCCTCCAGGTCCGGGCGCGCATCGACGAGGCCGCTGGCGAGGATGGCCTTCACCTCGGATGCGAAGAGCAGCAGGTTGCCGGCGCGCGCGTAGTAGAGCGGCTTGATGCCGAGGCGGTCGCGGGCGAGCAGCAGCCGTGAGCGGCGCGTGTCCCAGAGCCCGAAGGCGAACATGCCATCGAGCTCGTTGAGCAGCGCAGAGGCGTCGCCCCCCGTCTGCTCGTAGAGGTGGACCAGCACCTCGGAGTCGGTCTGCGAGCGGAAACGGTGTCCCTGCCGAAGTAGGCGATCGCGCAGCGCCCGGTGGTTGTAGGTCTCGCCGTTGTACGTCAGCCAGACCGTGTCGTCTTCGTTGCTGAGCGGCTGCCGGCCGCGCTCGGAGAGGTCGATGATGGTGAGCCGTCGGTGCCCCAGTGCGCAGGCACCCTGCTGCCAGTGGCCACCATCGTCGGGGCCGCGATGCAGGAGCGCGGCGGTCATACGCTCGATGGCGTCGTCCGGGGCTGCGCCGCCGTCCAGCGTGACGATCCCGGCGATCCCGCACATCACGCAGATCCGTCTG
>JASLOV010000159.1 GCA_030745285.1 Dehalococcoidia bacterium
CGTGACGATCGGGATCAGCGAGTTACGCAGAGCGTGCTTGAACAGCACGGTTCGTTCGCCCAGGCCCTCGGCGCGCGCAGTCCGGATGTAGTCCTGGCGCAGCACTTCCAGCATCTGCGCTCGCATGATGCGTAGTAGTCCGCCGGACGGGTTGAGCCCGATGAGCAGCGCCGGCATGGCGATGATCTTCAGGTGCTTGATCGGATCTTCGTGTAGTTCGGCATAGTCAATTGGCGGCGCCCAGTGCCACCACATGGAGGCCAGGGTGATGATGATGACGGCCACCCAGAATCCCGGCACCGCGCTGGTCCCCACGGCGAACACCCGCAGCATGTAGTCCGGCCAGCGGTCCTGCGCCAGCGCGGCGACGATGCCCATTGGCACCGCCGTTAAGACGCCGGAGGCAAGGCCGATCAGTCCGAGCTTCAGGGAGACCGGCAGCCGGTACTTCATCTCCGAGGCGACCGATCGGCCGTTGAAGAGCGACTCCCCGAGATTGCCGCGGAGCAGACCACCGATCCATTTCGCGTACTGAAGCGGGATTGACTCGCTCAACCCGTACTCCTCGCGGATCGCGTCCATCCGCTCAGGGTCGCCGCCGCCGTACTCGGCAACCATGGCGTCCACGACGTCGCCGACGAAGAGCGGGACAACCACGCGCAGCCCGGTGAACAACATCACCGTGACCAGCCAGATCGTGACGAAGCCCGGCAGGACGCGACGGGCTACGTATGCCCCATGAGGGGTCCTTCCGGTCATGCGGCCCGGCGGCGGGCTCCAGGTGACCTGCCCGCCGCCGTCCGCTCAAGCCACGTCGCGGCGCTGATCGATGTCTAGCCGAGAATCTCCTTGCGCTTTACTTCGTCGATCCACCAGTGCGGGAACGTCGTCAGCTCACTCGACTCCAGGTAGCCGCGGTATGAGCCGTAATTGCCCACCCAGGGTGCCTGCAGGGCGAAGCCGGGCGTTCCGTAAGGCCAGCCAGCCGGAACGAACGGCATCCTCAGCACGTTATCCTTCTGCCACTGCCGGATCAGCGATATCTGTTCATCAAAGTCGGGCGCGGGCGTTGCCTTCGAGATCAGCTCGTCCGACGCGGCCGTACCGGTCACGCTCGTGGGGTCGCCCTGGAAGGCAACCTACTGGCGCGAGCCGCCTGACGCGAAATATGAGCTCAGGTGCTGGGCGACGTGCGGGAAGATCGTCGAGGCTCCCCACGCGATACCTTCGAAGTCGCCCTGGCCGAAATAGATCTTCGGCAGGTACTCCGTCGAGTAGTCGGGGTTCTGCGTCTGGAGCTTGAACAACCCGTCCGCTTCGAAGTAGCCCTTGTACGCCTCCGCCACCTTCGGGAAGGTGGTGCCGTACTGCCCGGTCCCGATGTAGTGGAACTTCGTCTCGATGCCGTCGCCGTAGCCGGCGGCGTCCATCAGCCTCTTCGCTTCTTCGGGGTAGGGGCCAAAGGCCTTCCTCTGCTCCTCTGTGTACTCGTCGCCCTTGGGGTCGACCCAGAACGCCTTGTACCCGCCAGCGACGCCCAGGCTGTGAGTGCGCATCTGGACGGGCCAGCCCGCCTCACTGAGATCCTCAAGCCCGTAGAAGGTCTCCGTGATCAGATCGCGGTCGATTACGGACGAGACGGCCCGGCGGACTCGTTCGTCGCGGAACGGCGAGTCCGGGCGCAGCCCGAAGTAGATCTGCCAGTTTCCGCGTGGCCAGTCGCCCTGGAAGATATTGAGGTACGGCAGTTCGTCGACGGTGCTCAGCAGGTCCTGCTGGTTGGTGCCGCCGGCGCTCCAGACCTTCCCGGCAAGGAACTGCGCGTGCCGCTGCGCGTACTCCGGGATGATCGGCTGGTCGAACCCCTCCAGCACCGGTTGGTCCTTGATCCAGTAGTTGGGGTTCTTGCGAAACTCCATCTTCACGCTGCGGTCGTACTTCGTCAGCATCCAGGGTCCGGCGCCGCGGACTCGTTGCGCGGGTCGAACCCGCCATCAGCTTCCCGGGGCTCGATCTGGAGCCAGCGTGAATACGCCAGCGATCCCAGGATCGGACCGAACGCGAAGGCGAGGGTGATCTCGACCGTGTAATCGTCGACCGCCGTGATGTCCAGGATCGGCGCGGCTTCGCTGCCCTCGTTCGAGAGGCTCTTGCGAGAGATCGACTTCTCCTTGAACTTGTTTCAGGAGAAGACCACGTCTTCGGCCACGACCCCGCGTGAATTCGTGGGCTCACGCGCGTCCCACTTCGCATCCTTGCGCAGGTGCATGATGATCTTGGTCGGTTCGGGGAACGTGAAGCTCTCCGCCAGCGACGGCTCCACATCGCCCGTCGCCGGCGGACCACCGATGCCCGGCGCGTACTGGATCAGCTGCGGGTAGGCCCAGCGGCCAACGGTATTCGCGGTGAAGGACTCGGCCGCCAGCGGGTCAAGGTTCGTGACGTCCCTGGTGAGGGAGCCCAGGTAGATGCCGCCCGATGGTCCCAGCGTGACGTCTCGTGAGGCGAGGAAGCTGGGCGTCTCCGTAGCCACGGCCGTCGCGGTCGCTTGTGCGGCAGTCTGTGTCGGCGCCGCCGTTGCCGTCTGTTGCGCTACTGGGGTGGGTTCGTCTTCGTCGTCGTCTTCACCGCAGCCGATCAGGGCCGCGCCGGTGAGGCCCGCGACGCCGAGCGCGGCGCCCCTCAGGGCCGCACGCCTACTGATTCTGTGGCGCGTCCAATAATTGCTCCCGTCCATGTCTGCTCCCTCCGTGGGGGTGACTCAATACGTACGTGTGATCACGCACATCCCGGTCATCTTCCCAGTGGCCGCGGAGGGCCCACAGGAGCAGGAAGTCACCGTAGACGTAGGCTTTCCTGCGCTCGCGGACCTGCCAGTCCGCAGGCCGCTGGCGGGTCGAACGGCAGGGCCCCGCTAGTCCGCCGCCCGTGCTCGGGATAGCAGCGTGCCGAAACCATCGATGGAGAGTGCGCGCCCGGCCGCATCGAGCCGGAGGCGCCAGTCAGCGTCCCAGTCGGAGGTGTCGTTGCCGGCGGCGACCTGGATCAGGCACCAGCTCGCCCAGAAGAGGTCGCAGATCGGCTTGAAGAGTTCGAAGCGCGCGAGCTGCGCGGGCGACGGTGGCGTGCGGAAGTAGCTCGTCAGCACGTGCATGTCCGCTATCGCATCGAGTTGATTCTCGCGAGAGAGATTGGCGAGGTCCCACATCGGATTGCCGACGCCGGAGTACTCCCAGTCGATCAACTGCGTGCGTGAGCCGTCGTCGAGGAAGTTCTCGCAGTAGGTGTCGACGTGGCAGGCGGTCGCCGCCGGCGGCGCGTCCACGACCGCTCGCAGCGCCCCCACCTCGCGCAACGCCTCGGCGTGCTGCGGCGGCTGCGAGCCGCCGAGGTGAACGAGCACGGCGAGGTAATGGTCGATGCGCTCGAACGGGTCGAACGGCGTCACGAAGCCCGTGACCTGCTCGTGCAGCCGTCGCAGCGCGACCGAGCAGCGCCTCTGCAGGGCGGGGTCGGCGCGCAGCGTGTCGCCGGCCACCGGCGGCAGCGGCGAGTAGTCGTAGAGCGCGAGGTCAGCCTGCGGGTCGGCGAACAGCAGCTCCGGGCTGAGACCGGCGGCGTGGGCGGCCCGAGCGTGCCGCGCCTCGGACTCGCGGTCGATGTACAGCCGCGTGGACGGCCCCGCCAACCGCAGCACGAAGCTGCGGCCCGCGTCGTCGATGCGATAGCTGCGATTCGTCAGCCCGTCGAGCTGCCGGGCGCTGGCGAAATCCGGGTCGATCGAGAGCGACCCGGGCAACCGTCGGATAGCTGCACGCAGTTCGTCGTCGACGGCCCCACCTCGTTCTCGCTGTCTGCTCGTCACCGCCTGCTTGTAGCGAGCGGCATGGTGCGCGGTCTACGACTGCCCCCGGCGCTGCTCGTGGCCGGCGACCGTGCGGTACGCTCCGGCCCTGCGCTGGAGGCGATCGATGGACGTGTACCGAACGATTGTGACGAAGCGGGACACCCGCGACTACGAGGAACGCACCATTGCCGACGATGTGCTGCGCCGCATCCTTCAGGCAGGCCGCATGGCGGGAAGCTCGAAGAACGAGCAGCCGATCACTGCCATCGTCGTTCGGGACGGCGAGCAGAAGGCCGCGCTGGCGGATTGCGGCGACTTCACGGCGCACCTGCCCACCAGCCCCCTCGTCGTCGTGATCGTCCGCACCGAGGGCAGCCGCCCCTTCGACGCCGGCCGGACGGCGCAGAACATGATGGTGGCGGCGCACTCCTGGGGTATCGCCAGCTGCCCCGTCGGCATCCAGCACGATGACCGAGCGCGCGAGGTGCTCGGTCTGCCCGCCGACCAGATCGTTGCGATGGCGGTGACCTTCGGCTATCCGACCGGCGGACGCCCGCAGGCACGAGGCGAGTCCCGCATGCCGGTCGACAGCTACGCCCACTGGGAGCGCTGGGGGCAGCGCGAGCCGTAGTGCGCGCTTCCTGCCGCAATCACACTCGAAGCTGCCGCCCACGGGCGCTGGACGTGGGGAGTACCATCCCCCGCATCGCAGGTTGAATCACAGGGTGAAGGGAGACTCAGATGCCGGCACTCGAACGAATGCGTATCCTCGACATGACGCAGTACGAGGCGGGGACATCGTGCACGCAGGCGCTCGCCTGGCTGGGCGCGGACGTCGTGAAGGTCGAACGCCCCGGCGTGGGCGACCCCGGCAGGGGCGTGGCGCGCGGGGACGGCAACTCGCCCTACTTCCTCAACTGGAACGCGAACAAGCGCAGCATCGCGCTGGACCTTCAGCAGCCCGAGGGCCGGGAGCTGCTGCTGCAGATGGTGCCGCACTACGACGTCTTCGTGGAGAACTACGGCCCGGGCGTGATCGAGAAGCTGGACATTGGCTACGACGTGATGCGCGAGGTGAGCCCGAGCATCATCTACGCCCGGCTCAAGGGGTTCGGCACCAGCGGTCCGTACGCCGACTACAAGAGCTACGACCCCGTCGCACAGGCCGCGGGCGGGGCCTTCTCGGTCACCGGCTTCGAAGGCAAGGCGCCGACGAGGCCGGGCATCACCGTCGGCGACGCGGGCACCGGCCTGCAGCTGGCGCTGGCGATCACGGCCGCCTTCGTGCAGAAGCAGCAGACCGGCGAGGGCCAGGAGATCGAGATCTCGATGCAGGAGGCGATGACCTTCTTCATGCGCACCGTCGTCGCCAACGGCTCCGACTGGGGCCGCCAGACGGCGGGGCGGCGAGGCAACGAGGTCTCCGCCCCGACCGACCTCTACCCCTGCAAGCCGGGCGGCTCCAACGACTACGTCTACATCATGGTCGTGACCAGCCGCATGTGGGACACGCTCTGCGCCGGCATCGGGCGGCCCGATCTGATCTCGGACCCGCGCTTCGAGACCGGCGAGGCGCGACGGGCGCACAGCGCCGAGCTGCACGAGGAGATCGCGCAGTGGACCCGCCAGCGCACGAAGTACGAGGCGATGAAGGAGCTGGGCGAACTGGGCGTCCCGATCAGCGCCGTGCTGGGCACACACGACCTGTTCAACGACCCGCACCTCACCTCGCGGGACTTCATCCAGACGGTGGAGCACCCGCTGCTCGGCTCGCTCGACCTCATGCGCTGGCCACCGAGGATGTCGAAGAACGAGGTGCCGATGAAGGCCGGGCCGCTGCTCGGACAGCACACCGACGAGGTGCTGGCGGGCGACCTGGAACTGAGTGATGAGGCGACGGACGCGCTGAAGTCGTCATCGGTGATCGCCCAGTACGAGATCTAGACGCGGGAGCGGACCAGAGGGAGTAAGAGATGAGCAGTGCCGAGCGTCTGGGAATGTCGCTGGGCGAGACGATGTTCTCGCTGCGAGCGATCCGGCGGATGAAGCCGGACCCGATTTCCGACGACGATCTGCGCGACATTCTGACGGCGACGACCCAGGCGCCGTCCGGCGGCAACAGCCAGCCGTGGCACTTCCTCGTCGTGCAGCACGACACGAAGCGTGCGCAGTTCGCCGAGCTCTACCGCGAGGCGTGGTGGGCGAAGCGCGCCGACGCCGGGATCAAGGGCCCTGAAGACATCCCCGAGTCCAATCGCTCCGCCCGCGCCGCGATGCGACTGGCCGACGAGATCGGCATCGCCCCGGTGATCGTGCTCGTCTGCGCGACGGCGCGCGGGGCAGGCGCGATGACGTCGGTGATTCCGGCGACGCAGAACCTGCTGCTGGCCGCGCGGGCGCTGGGCATCGGCGGCACGATCACCACGCTGCACGCCGTCACCGACGAGCGCGTCCACGCGCTGTTCGATATCCCCGAGTCCGTGCAGGTCGTCTACTGCGTGCCGCTCGGCTACCCGCGCGGCAACTTCGGACCGGTCTCGCGCACACCGCTGCAGGAGGTTACGTCGCTCGACCGCTGGTCGGAGGTGCCCGCATGGAGCAAGGCGTGAGCCGCCGATGACGCCGGGAGCGGGCGAACACTACTTCCCGGGCCCAGACAGCGAGTGGGAGCATCGCGACGCCGCGGACCTCGGCATGGACGCTGCCGCCCTGGCCGAGGCGGTCTCCCACGCCGAGGCCAACGAGACACGCTGGCCGCGGGACGTCAGCCGCATGGTCGGCCGCGGTGAGAAACCGCCACACAACGAGATCCTCGGCCCGACCAGGGAGCGCGGTCCGACGAGCGGGCTGGTGGTGCGGCAGGGCTACATCGTCGCGCAGTGGGGTGACCCGGCCCGCGTCGATATGACCTTCAGCGCGACTAAGAGCTACCTCTCGACCGTGGCCGGGCTGGCCTTCGACCGTGGCCTGATCCGGGACACGCAAGACCTCGTGCGAGATTACGTCGATGACGGTGGGTTCGACCCGCCCCACAACTCCGCGATCCGCTGGGAGCACCTGCTGCAGCAGACCAGCGAGTGGGAGGGCACGCTCTTCGACAAGCCGGACCTGATCGACCGCAACCGCTCGGTCGGGGTCGATCCCGGCCTCGAGAAGGGCACGTTCCGCGAGCTGCAGGAGCCCGGCACGCACTACGAGTACAACGACGTGCGGGTGAATCGCCTTGGGCTCTGCCTGCTGCGGCTGTGGGGTGAGCCGTCCCCGGCAGTCCTGAAGCGCGAGCTGATGGACCCGATCGGGGCCTCCGAAAGCTGGCAATGGCACGGCTATCGCAACTCCTGGGTGGACGTGAACGGCGAGCTGATGCAGTCCGTGTCGGGCGGCGCACACTGGGGCGGAGGGCTCTGGATCAGCACCTACGACCACGCCCGCTTCGGCTATCTGCTGATGCGGCGGGGCTGCTGGGGCGACCGGCAGTTGCTCTCCGAGGAATGGGTCGATCGCGCGACCACGCCGTCCGGGGCCAACCCCTCCTACGGCTACATGTGGTGGTTGAACACCGGCGGAACGCGTTACCCGGGCGCCTCCGAATCGATGTTCGCCGCGTCCGGCGCTGGCGGGAACGAGGTGGTGATCGACCCCGAGCACGAGCTCGTGATCACGGTGCGATGGGGCGGCGACAACCGCGGCGTCGTCGAGCGGGTGATGGCGGCGCTCAAGTAGCCCCGGCTTGCTGGTTGCTGGCTAGCTGGCCAGCGGTGGCACGCCGAGCAGGCCGGCGGCCTGCTCGATCGTGGCGACCCGCCGTCCCGCCTGCTGCGCCATCGCCACCATCTCCTCGACCAGGTCCTTGTTCGTGGGCGTGCGGTCGCCCGTGTAGTCGTGGAAGTCCTCCAGCCCGACGCGCAGGTGGCCGCCTCGTTGCAGTGCCAGCCGTGGCAGCTCCGTCTCCGCCAGGTTGCCGCGCAGTACCGCGACCGACCAGGGCAGGTCGCAGCCCTCGAGCATTGCGAGGTAGGCGTCCAGACTCGTCTCGGTCGGCGGCATGCCGAAGGTGACGGTGCCGCGCTGCCGCAGCTCGGGCGGAGGTCCGCTGAAGTAGAGCCGGATCATCGCCCCCGGCGGCATCTGGCCCGACCAGTAGTAGGCGAGGATGACGCGCAGGAAGCCCGGTTCGAAGACCGAGAAGTGCGGCGCCAGCTCTCGCTCGGCGCAGATGTCCATCTTCTGGCGGATCACCGCCGGGCTGTGGCTGTAGACGAACTCCGTCCGCGCCGGCAGGCCGGACTCGTCCGCCCCCACCAGGTTCACCGAGCCCGGGTCGACCGGGCCGATGCGCAGCCCGACCGAGTCGTCGAGCAGCGGCACGTGCCCCCATCGCCCTTCGAGGTCGGGCGCGCCGAAGCCGAAGGTCGGGTAGAGCAGGGCGTCGGGGTGCGCCTCCAGCACGGGACGCCAGGCGGCGGCGTAGAAGTCGTGCCCGTTGAGGCCCGTCGCGCCGTCGCCCGGGTGGTTGTGGACGATCGAGGCGCCCGCGCGAATGCACGTCTCGATGTCGGAAGCGACCTCCTCGATCGAGCGCGGCACGTTCGGCTGCGCCTCCTTGCGGGTGCCGCCGTTGATGGCGGCCTCGATGATCACCGGGCTGCCGTCGCTCACGGTCATCGGTGCCCCCCGTCCGCCCGCGTCAGTATTACCCGTTACGGGTAGCGGTAGTCGCGAATCGCCGGGACGGCCCGCCAGATGGCAAACGTCGAGGCGAGTGCGAGCACCCCGCCGACCAGCATCGTCGTGCTGGCCCCGAACGCGCCCGACATCAGTCCGACCTCGAGCGTGCCGACGTTGTTTGCCGTCTGTGCCGCCGCTGACTGCACACTGCTGGCCCGACCCAGCATCTGCGGCGGCGTCGTGAGCTGCACGGTCGCCTGCCGCACGGTGACCGTGACGGCATCGGCCGCGCCGAGGCCGGCGATCACGATCGTGCCAGCGATCAGTGAGGTACTGAGGCCAAAGAGCAGCACGAGCAGGCCGTAGACGAAGCTGGCGTAGAGCACGAGCATGCCCTTCGCGCGGTAACGGGCGAGGAAGAGTACCAGCACGCCGCCGGCGATCGCCCCCACGGAATTGGCCGCAGTGAGCAGGCCGACGGCGCCCGCGCCGCCGGCGAAGAGCTGGAACGCCAGCACCGGCAGGATCTGTCGGTAGAACGTCACCACCGTCACGCCGATGTCCAGCGCGTAGATGCCCGGCAGCAGCGCGTGTCCTCGTACGAAGCGCAGCCCCTCCCACGTCGCTGCCAGTACGGAACGGGGCGCCGACGGCGTCTCGGGCTTGCCGACCGCTCCGATCAGCAGCGGCAGGGCGACGCTCGGCGCGGCCACGATTGCCGCGGTCACGAAGGCGGCGGTGAGCCCGATGCCCTCCGCCACGACGGCGAACAGCAGCGGCGCAATGACGGCCGCGACCTGCTGCATCACGTTGTTCGTCGTCACGGCGTGCACGATGTGAGAGCGCGGCACGACCATCGGTGTCAGCGCGTTGCGTGCCGGCTGGCCGAGCACGGCGCTGACCGCGGTGATGGCCGTGCCGAGGTAGATGTGCGCCGGCGTCAACCGGTCGCTGACGGCAAGCAGCGCGAGGACTGCCAGCACAGCGAAGGTGACGACCTCCATCGCCGCCATCAGCCGCCGCCGGTCGAGCCGGTCCGCCAGCGTGCCGCCGTAGAGCAGCGCCGGGAGCTGCATCACCAGCTGGACTGCGCCGAGCAGTCCGACTTGTTCGGCCGACCCGGTCTCCTCGAACAACCAGACCGCGGAGACGAGCAGCCGCAGCTGGCGGGTCGCGAACGAGCCCAGCGCGGCGAGCCAGAGCAGGCGGTAGTCGCGAAAACGAAAGGCGGCCCACGGCGGAACGTCGGCCCCTGCCTCGTCGGGTGGCGTTGCCTCGTCGGGCGAGGCCGTCTCATCGGGTGGATCTGAAGTCAGGGTGCCTCCGAGCGGCACCTTACACCAGCGTCACCGCTGCGTAGCCCGCGACCTACCCCGGCCCGCCGGCGGTCGCGGCTGCTATCATCGCCGGCGCGACGGACGAACGAGCACAGCGAGGACAACGATGGCCCTGGCCGACCGCACCCCCCCGACGGCTGAGCAGTACGAGGCCTACCGCGAACGGTTCTCTAACTGGGGACGCTGGGGCGCTGACGACCAGCTGGGGACGCTCAACCACATCTCCGCCGAGACTCGCCGGGCCGCCGCGGCGCTAGTCGTCGAGGGGCGTACCGTCTCCTGCGCCAATCCGCTGGCGAGCACGCCGGGGCCGCGCAACCCGAACCCGGCGCAGCACTTCATGAACGTCGGGCCGGGCGGGGCGATGGACTACATCGGCGTTTCGTACCACGGCTTCGTGAACACGCACATCGACGCGCTCTGCCACATCTATGCGGAGGACGGTCAGCTCTACAACGGCCGGCCCGCGTCGGAGATCACGTCCGGCGGCGCACGCACCAATTCGGTCGACCACTGGCGCGCGGGTATCGTCACCCGCGGCGTGCTCTACGACATCCCCGGGCTGCGCGATGCGCCGCATGTCGCGCTCGACGCGCCCGTCGAGGGCTGGGACCTCGAGGATGCCGCCGTGAAGGCGGGCGTCGAGCCCGCGCCGGGGGATGCGGTGCTGATCCGGTCCGGCGCTGGCCCGTTCTACGAAGCCAACCCCGGCCACCGCACGCCGTTCACCGACCCGACCCCGGGCGTCGCCGGCTCCGTGCTCGAGTACCTGCACGCCCACGACGCCTCGCTGCTAGGCTGGGACCTGCAGGAGGCGGCCGGCCAGGACCTGCCGGTGCGCATGCCGGTCCACCAGGTGGCGATCCCGTACATGGGCCTGCCGCTGCTCGACAATGCCAACCTCGAGGAGCTGACCGAGACCTGCGCGGAGCTTGGTCGCTGGGAATTTCAGCTCGTGATCGCGCCGCTCAACGTCGTGGGCGGCACCGGCTCGCCGGTCAACCCGGTCGCGGTCTTCTAGCCCGCACGCTCCGGCCCAGCGCTAGCCCACGACCGGCGCGTCCGCGATCACGCCCGACGCTTCCAGCGCGTCGATCGCGTCTTCATCGAGCCCCGCCAGTTCCGAGAGCACCGCCCGGTTGTGCTCGCCGAAGCGCGGGGCCGGCCGCACACCCTCGAACGGGCGGCGCGCCAGGCGCCACACCGGGCGGGTGGTGAGGCAGACGCCGGCGTCAGCGTGATCGTAGCTCGGATAGAACCCGCGCGCGGCCAGGTGCTCATCGTGCACGAGCATGTAGGGCGAGAACACTGGCGAGGCCGCCACGCCGGCCGCCTGCAGCGCCGCCGCAGCCTCGGCCGGGTCGCGCTGCTGCGCCCAGTCGCCGATCACGGCGTCGATCGCCTGGCGTGCAGCGTGACGGCCCTCGACCCGGTCGTACTCGGCACGTTCGAGCCGGGCGTCTGCGATGACCGTGCGCAGCGCTCGCCATGCGTCGTCGCTGTCGACGGCGAGGGCCAGCCAAGTCTCCGTCAGCTCGGCGATCGGGTCGCCGGTCGGACCGATCACCGGCCGCGGCGCGCTGTCCTTGCCACGATAGACGTTGTGCGGCGCGAAGATCGGATCGTCGTTGCCAGTGCGGACGGGCAGGGGGCAGCCGGCCGACTCTGCGGCCATGAACTCGCCGATCAGGCCGATGATATTGTCACGCTGGGCGACGACGGAGTACGAACCGTCGCCGCTCTGCTCACGCTTCAGCAGCGCCATCGCCACCGCGCCTGCGGCGGCGATGCCGGCCACCGGGTCGCCATACGAGATGCCGCTCTTGTGCGGTCCCTCGCCGTTATACCCCTGGAGCGCGACCAGCCCACCCATCTGCTCGATCGTCGGGCCGAAGCCGACGCGCTCGGCCTCCACGCCCTCGTGCCCGAAGCCGGGCATCGAGACGATCACGAGCCGAGGGTTGACCGCGTGCAGGGCGGCCTCGTCGACGCCGAGCCGCTCGGCGACGCCGGAGCTCCAGTTCTCGATCACCACATCGGCCCGCTCGACCATGCGCAGGAAGGCGGCGAGCCCCTCCTGCCGCGCCAGGTCGAGGGCGATGCCGCGCTTGTTGCGGTTGTATTCGTTGAAGTAGGCGGACTTGTTGTAACGCAGCGGGTCGGTCGGGTCGGGGGCGATGCCGCGCACCGCGTCCGGAAACGCGGGACCTTCGATGTGGACCACGTCCGCGCCCATGTCGGCCAGGAATCGCGCCGCGAACGGCCCTGCCCACACCTGCGTGAGGTCCAGCACACGCGTGCCCGCAAGCGGGAGCTCCGCCACCCCGGAGGACAGCCCGGATGGCGGATCCGACGGCGCCTCGTCCGCCTCGGACCGCGGGGAGGCCTCGGACCGCAGGGAGGGGAGAGAGGCCAGCACATCCGCCGTGTGTTCGCCGAGCAGGGGTGCGCGCCGCTGTTCGCCGCGGTCGCCGTCAAGAGCGATCGGGCCGGCCGGGAGCTGGTGGCGCCCGATTGTCGGGTGCTCGACCTCGGTCCAGAAGCCGCTCTCGACGAGCGGAGGCCACTCCAGCAGCTCACGCGGTGTGGGGATCATCGAGAAGGGCGCGCGGGCGGCGGCGGAAGCGTCGTAGATCTCGCTCGCGGTGCGGGCCGTCGTCCACTCCGTGACCAGCGCGACCAGTACGGCGTTGACGTCGGGGTCGAGGATCTGCCCGGCGAAGATGGGGTCGTCGATCAGCTCTGGATGGCCGATGCAGCGATAGACGGACGGCGTCTGGCGCGCCATCGCGGCGACGCCGACGTGGCCGTCCGCGCAGGGGTAGATGCTCCAGACCGCGCGCCCCTGGTTGCCGGCCCGCGTCATGTCGCCCCCCCGCACCATCGCCGACGGCCCGTAGAACTCGAGCGCGGACGC
>JASLOV010000160.1 GCA_030745285.1 Dehalococcoidia bacterium
CACGCACGATGTCCGAAACGCATGCGCCGCGGCGTTGTCGCCGTCGCACGGCAACTCGCCCATGTTGCCGAGGACATCAGCGGGGTAGCCGTGCGCGATGACGGCGCGCAGCGCGCGGTTCGAGCTGTCGGTGAGCCAGACGATCACGCCTGACGCTTCGAGGAGCCCGGCGGCCCGTTCGAGGAGCGCGGGCAGTTGCTCGCCGTCGGACACGCGCGCGAGGTCGGTGCACAGCGCCGCGACCGCCGCGAGGTCGGCCGGTGTCGTTTCGACGGGCGCATCGATGATCGGTGTGCCGGCCGCCATGTCGCCATCGATCGCGGGGTCCGTGCCCAGCGCGATCGCGAATTCGCCCGCGACGTCGATGCCGGTGTCGGGCTCGCTGGGCGCCGCGTCGGAATCCAGCGACAGGTCGCGGACCGAGGCACCCGCCAGCAATGTCGAGAGCGAGTCTTCCATCACCGGCGCCACCGGTTTAGCGCCGGGCGCTAGCAGCAGCATGAACAGCAGGCCGGCGACCGCGGCGCCGGCGATGACCGTGGCCTGGCGGACGCGGAGTTGACGCCGCGCGCGGTCCCGGGCGAGGCGTTCGGCTTCGAGGGCCGCGGCGATCTCACCGTCGGCCGCATCGGTCAGTTCGAGCCCGTCGGTGAAGATGAGATCCGATGCTGGAATGGTCTGACTGCCCCCGATGAGTTCGCGGGCGCGCTCGTCCATCTCGCTGAAGTGCGTGAGAGTGGCCACCGCGGAGTCGAGGTCCGACCGCGCTTCAGGGGCTTCGACGCCTCGGGTGAGGGCCGACAGGCGCTCGGTAGCGAATTCAAGCATCGCGGTGACGCGGGCTAGCCAGTAGCCCCGGTCCTGTCCCGCCGCGACGTAGGCCGCCTGGGCCGCGCGTAACTCGATCACGGCGCGACGGGCCTCTGCACCGAGCGTTTCCAGCGCCGTCTCGGCTTCGCCGGCCACCGTAATCTGTCCGTCGAGCCTGGCCACCTCGAGAGCGGCAGCGGCACTCACCATCACGAACAGCACGACCAGACCGACGCGCCAAGCCCGACGCTGCATACGTGGCGCCTACTATAACACCGGAGATCGTTCGGGACGAGACAGCCGGTGGCCGCCGCTACTGCGTGGTGGACGCCGCGGTGAGATCGGCGGGGCGGAGGATGACGTAGGTGGGCAGGCCGACACTGTCGAAGAGGTCCATCACGTTCTTCGCGGGCGGACTGCTCGGGTCTTCCGCTTGGAACTTGATCTTCACGTACGCGTCGAGTTCGGCCGTGACCGTCGGGTCCTTGAACGTGGTCTGATCCATCGTCAGGCAGTTCTTGCACCACGTCGCCCACAGGTCCACCAGCACGAGCTTATTCTCGGCGCGCGCGGCCTCGAGACCTTCGTTCAGCGACGCGTACCAGCCTTCCTCGAGCTTCTCTTCGACGCTGCTGGCCACCGCTCCGGCGTCGACCCACCGGTTCTCGAAGATGCCGTAGGCGACGTAGCCGTAATAGACCGCCGTGCCCAGGATGAAGACGCCGAAGGCGTGCTTGACGTGGACCATCCAGGCCCCTGGCTTCGGGAGGAACGACAGTCCGGCTCCGGCGATCGGCCAGGGCAGCGCCATGCCGACGCCGAGACAGAACGGCAGGAGGAGTGCCACGGTCGCGCCCGTGGCGTACAGATCGCTCGAGAAGAGGATCACCTGGATCACGACCGGCGCCACGCACGCGCCGGCCAGCAGCGCGGCGACGGTGCCCATGCCGAACGCCGCCAGGAACGACCCGTTCTCGTTGTTGCCGATCTTGAACTTCGACTGGAACTTCGAGAAGTCGATGACCAGCACGTCGAACATGGCGAGCGCCAGCACGACGAACAGCGCCGCGATACCGACGTTGAACCAGGGTGAGGCGTTAATCGTCCCGAACGTCCCGGCGGTGAGGATGACGATCAGGCCGAGCGCGCCGTAGACCGCGGCCATCGCGGCGCCGTAGGCGCCACCGAGCAGCAGCCCGCGCACGCGGGAGCCGGCCCGCGCGCCCGCGCCGATGATCGCGATGTTGATCGGAATCATCGGCAGGACGCACGGCGTCAGGTTGAGCGCGAGTCCGCCGAGCAGGATCAGCACCAGGATGGCCAGGGGGCCGCGGCCCTCGAACCAACCGCGCTGGACCTCGCCCGATTCAGCCGCACTGACGAAACTCAGGAAGTCCTCGGAGTCGAGGTACCCGCCGGTCGTGCCGAGAATGTCGAACGCGCCGAGCGCGACGGTGATGCCTTCGACGCTCCCTGCCGCGACTGGAGCGATCGTGTCCGACGCGGTGACCGCCGGCGTGTCGGAGGTTCTCGTTTGGGGGGGCGCAACCGAGTTCTCACCCCCGAACCTGATGCCGCCGAACAGCTCGGCATGCCGAGGCGCGACGCCCGTCCCGGTGGGCACGACGTCGACGGTCCACTCGAACTCGGCCGTCGTCGGCATGTAGCACATCGTTTCGTCGCAGGCCTGATAGCGCAGCGACCCGGGCACGGTGTACTGGCCGGTGGGGAGGTCGCCCGCCAGCGCGAAGACGACACCGACGGCAAAGCGCTCCTCGAACACCGCCAGCGGTGTGTCGGCGCCAAACTGTTCGAGCAGGCCGGCCTCGGGATAGGCGATCTCCGTCACGGCGATCCCGTCGGGCGGCGTGACCCGCAGCACCGTCGGAATGAGGAAATCGTCGAGGGGGGCCTGCGAGTTCATGTGCAGGCCTGGCTCGAGCTGCACCGTGAGGGCGCCGCGCAGTTCGGACCCGGGCGTCCCGGCGTCGGCGGCCAGCAGTGTTTCGGTCTCGATCGGCCTCGGCTGCGCCGATGCGGCCCCCGCCTGGACGAGGCCGAGGATGAGGGTCGCGACCGTGAAGACTCCGATGGCGCGTGAGGTGCCCGTTTGCATCGTCGGTTGCATTGGTAGGACGCCGGCCCCACGTGGGACGTTCCGCCCGTTCCTACCGGTCGTTCATTGTACCAGAGGGTCAGCAGGCGTGTCGCCGGAAAGACGCCTGTTTTCAACGGTTTCTCGTCGGTCGACACCGGGAAGGCGAGGGTGTCGAGTGGTAAGATGGAACGGATCGGCTCGCCGCGGAGTCTGAGTGACAACGACAGGATCATCATGGTGAAACATCGACCGACTTGCTTCGGCGTCGCGGCCCTGCTGGCGATCGGACTGGGGCTCGGGCCGGCGGCCGCCGTCCGCGCCCAGACCCCCGAGCCGGCCGGCGAGGATCTCACCGGGTTCTACCAGCAGCTCGAACGCACCATCATTTCGGGCCGCGCCGCGGCCTATCTCGGGATGCTGTCGCCATCGCTGGCCGCGCGCGCCGGGACCCAGCAGTTCGTCACGCGGAACATCGTCACCGGCGTCACCAACGTCAGCGTCAACGAGTTGGGTCGACTGCCGCTGTCCGGGGCGCCCGCGGGCGAGGGCTATGCCGTGCTGATCGAGATCTTCCGCGAGCAGCGCTTGGCCGGCGATGTGGCGACCTGGCTGCTGAACGTGCGACGCGACGTCGATCCGGCCACGAACCGGCCGTTCTCGGATGGGCCGGAGTGGCGGATCGTCGGGCAGGAGCGGCTGACGCAGGTGGGCGGGCTATTCCGCCTCGAGCTGCACCCCGAGCAGCAGTACATCGTCCGCAACCTGACGATCGAGGCGACGGATCTGACGCTGCGCATGGCCGACGGATTGGCGTTCGTCGCCGACACGGGCCAGGGGATCACCGGCCTCGTCCTCCAGGGAGAGGGCGAGGTGGATTTCGCGCCCACGCCCGAGGTCGAGCAGGAGCAGCTCCGCCTCTTCGCCGGGGACACCGCGCTCAGCACGACATTCGACAGTGCCTTCATCCGCGTGAACCCAAACGATTTCGATGCCCTGGTGCCGCGCGACGCGCTGCTGGAACGGACTGTGGGGCCGCGCGACTATGAAGAGGCCCAGGAGGTGTTCGACAGGTACGCCCCCGAGTCGTACCTCGTCGACGTCGGCCACCTGAGTGACGAGGTCTGGTGGGTGCTCCCCAACGAGGGCGATCTGCTCGTCGAACTGGAGACCCCGCACTACGACGACCTGACCTACGTGAAATCGAGTCGGAAGGCCGAAGACATTCAGCTCTTCGACCGCGAAGGCCGCCGCAACATTTCGATTTACGCCTCGACCGAGAAGCTGGCCACGCGCGGCCGATTCTACAGCGAGGACGACCTGATCGAGTACGACATCGAGCACTACGACCTCGACGTGCGGTTCTTGCCGAAGCGCGACTGGGTGGAGGGCAGTGCCACGCTCACGATCCGCGCCCTGACCGATCTGTCGATGCTGTCGATCCGGATCGCCGACGCGCTCACGGTCGAATCGGTCTCGGCCGAGCCCTTCGGGCGGCTGTTCCCGCTCCGGACCCCGGGTCAGAACACGATGATTCTCAACCTGCCGGCGCGGGTGCCGGCAGGCGACGCGTTTACGCTGACGGTCGACTACAACGGTGAGCTGCCGGCCGAGGTCGCCGACCACCAGGCGATCGTGCCGCGCGATCTGTCGCTGCTCGACTCGTCGCGATTCGTCCACCCCACCATTCGCTCCGGGCCGGAGCCGCACTATCTCTACAGCAGCCGAAGCTTCTGGTACCCACAATCGACGGTCACCGACTTCGCCCCGGCGACGATCAGCGTCACCGTGCCACCCGACTTCGGGTGCGTCGCCAGCGGCCATCTGAGCGGCCCGCCGCGGGAACTCTACGGTGAGGATTCGCTCGGCATGCCGGATGGGTCCAAGCAGTACGTCTTCGAAGCCGAGCGGCCGATCCGCTACCTGGCCGCCGTGATGAGCGAGTTCGTCAGCGTGGGTTCCGACGAGATCACGCTGCCGCCGGTGGACGGCGCCGTCACCGCGGAAGCCACCGCGTCAAGCGAGCTCACGTTGTCGGTCGAGGCCAATGTGCGGCAGCGCCGCCGCGCACGCCAGCTCTCCGAGCGCGCGGAGGAGATCCTGGGCTATTACGCGTCGCTCGTCGGCGACGTCCCGTACTCGAGTTTGACGGTCGCGATGGTCGAGAGCGAGCTGCCCGGCGGGCACAGCCCGGCGCACATCTCGATGATCAACGAGCCGGTGCAGAACAGTAATCTGCTCTGGCGCCGGGACCCTGTCTTCTTCTCTGCCGCGCCCGACTTCTTCCTGGCGCACGAACTGGCGCATCAGTGGTGGGGGCAGGCCGTAGGCTGGAGCAACTACCACGAGCAGTGGCTGAGCGAAGGGCTGGCGCAGTATTTCGCCGCGCTGTACGCCCGGCATGCGCAAGGCGACGGTGTCTTCCGGCAGATCATGCGGCAGATGCGCGAGTGGTCGATGCAGCAGTCGGACCAGGGCCCGGTCTACCTCGGCTACCGGCTCGGACACATCAAGCAGGACTCCCGGATCTTCCGGGCGCTCGTCTACAACAAGGGCGCGATGGTGATGCACATGCTGCACCGCCTGGTGGGCGACGACGCGTTCTTCCGTGGCGTGCGCCGCTTCTACACGGACTGGCGGTTCCGAAAGGCCGGGACCGAAGACCTGCGGCTGGCGTTCGAGCAAGAGTCGGATCTCTCGCTGGCGCGTTTCTTCGATCGCTACATTCACGAGACCGGCCTGCCGGATCTCACGTTCAGCTACACGCCCGAGGCCGCGCCGGGGGAGACGGGCGCCTCGGCGGTGAAGCTGCGATTCGAACAGCAGACCGAGTCGCTCTACGACGTGCCGGTCACAGTGACACTGCGCTACGCCACTGGCGATACGCAGAACGTCGTGGTGGGTGTCACCGAGCGGATCACCGAGGCGCGCGTGCCGCTGTCGGGTGTGTTGCGCGGCGTCGACGTGAACCGGGATTTCGAGGCGCTCGTGCGCGTCGAAGACCGGTAGACCGACGAGCGGCGCTAGCGGCCGGCGTGGCGGACGACGAGCACGGTGAGATCGTCCGCGAGCTTGGTCGCCCTCGCGTGGGCTGCCACGGCCGACACGATGCCGGCGCCGATGTCGGCGGCGCGCTGCCCGGCGCGCGTCTCGACGGCGCGCTCGAGGCCGGCCTCGTCGAACGGCGTCCCTTCCTGATCCTCAGCCTCGGTGACGCCGTCGGAGTACAGCGTCAACACATCGCCCGCCGCGAGGCCGGTTTCCGCGGCCGAATAGGTCGACCCCTCGAACATGCCGAGCGCGATGCCGCCGGTTTCGAGACGCTCCACGCGTCCGTCCCGTCGGCGCAGCAGCG
>JASLOV010000161.1 GCA_030745285.1 Dehalococcoidia bacterium
GTTGAGGAGTGAGCATTCGTCGGTCCGCTCAGCGAGGCCGGCGGGCGAGGGAAGGCAGGCTGATGACGCTTCAGGAGCTAATGCGGCTGATCGAGGACAACGGCGTGACGCGCGTCGACCTGCGGGTCACGGACCTGCCGGGGCGGTGGCAGCATTTCACGGTTCCGCCGACGCAGGTGGACGAAGACCTGTTTGAGAACGGGAACGGGTTCGACGGGTCGAGCCTGCGTGGCTTCCAGGAGATCCACGAATCCGACATGCTGCTGGTGCCGGACATCAACAGCGCGGTGCTGGACCGGATTCCGGAACAGCCGACGGTGGCGATGGTCTGCGCCGTGGTCGACCCGATCACGCGCGAGCGATACTCGCGCGACCCGCGCAACGTGGCCATCAAGGCCGAGGAATACATGAAGTCCACGGGCATCGCGGACAGCGCGTTCTTCGGCCCGGAGCCGGAGTTCTTCCTCTTTGACGACGTGCGCTACCAGCAGGGCTCGAACCAGGCGTTCTACTTCATCGACTCCGGCGAGGCGCAGTGGAACACCGGGCGCGATGGGAGCGACGACGAGCCGGGGATGCGAAACCTTGGCTACAAGATCCCCCACAAGGAGGGGTACGCGCCGCTGCCGCCGTTCGATGACACCGCCGACCTGCGCGCAGAGATCGTCTCGGCGTTCCATTCGGTGGGGCTCGACACCTTCGTCGACCACCACGAGGTGGCGACGGCCGGCCAGCAGGAGATCGGCATCGGCAAGGCCACGCTGGTGGACCAGGCCGACCGGCTGCAGTGGTACAAGTACCTCGCCCGCAACGTCGCCCGCCAGAACGGCAAGGTGGCGACGTTCATGCCGAAGCCGATCTACGCGGACAACGGCTCCGGCATGCACGTGCACCAGTCGCTGTGGAACGGCGACACTCCGCTGTTCTACGACAGCAACGGCTACGCCGGGCTCTCGCAGCTTGCGAAGTGGTACATCGGCGGGATTCTCAAGCACGCGCCGGCGGTGCTGGCCTTCGCGGCGCCATCGACCAACTCGTACAAGCGGCTGGTGCCGGGCTTCGAGGCGCCGGTGAACCTGGTCTACTCGATGCGGAACCGCTCGGCGGCCGTCCGCATCTCGACCTACCGGCGGGGCCTGCCGAACGAGGCGGCGGCTACCCGCATCGAGTTCCGTCCACCGGACCCCTCGGCGAACGGCTACCTGGCGTTCTCCGCGATGTTGATGGCGGGCCTGGACGGCATCCAGAACGAGATCGACCCGGGCGATCCGCTGGACCGCAACATCTACGAACTCACGGCCGACGAAGCCGAAGGCGTCCCGACGGTGCCGGGCTCGCTGGAAGCCGCGCTCGACGCATTGGAAGGCGACCACGACTTCCTCACGCAAGGCGGAGTCTTCACGCAGGATGTGCTCGACGGATGGCTCGAGTTCAAGCGCAACGAGGTCTCTGAGCAAATGCAGCGGCCGACGCCGTACGAGTTCGAGCTCTACTTCAACGGCTAGCGCGCGGCCACCAGCGCACGACGCCAGCACGGACGGGAGGCCCCGGGGAACCGGGGCCTCCCTGTTGGTCGGTCCTGCCGCGACGCGACGGGCCCAAGGGCCGGGCTGCCGATTGGCTGATCAATGGAGAGAACGTCGCGGACGTCCACCCGGACGGGGGCGCCTGCCCGGATCGTCGATCCGCGCGAGCACGCTGCGGCTGGCTAGAGGGTCGCGGGCCAGCTGGCGGGGAAGCGCTAGTCGGACGGGGCCTGCTCTGCCGCGGCTCGCTCCGCCGCATGGCCGGCGGCCGGCGCCTTCGTGCCCGCAACCTCACCGGCTTCGACGTGGTGCTTGAGGCCGCGCAGGCTCTGGCCGACGTTGCGGCCCATCGTCGCCTTCATCATCGTTGCTGCCATCAGCGCGCCGATCGGGCCGGGCGAGCGGCGGGCGTCAACCCGCGCGGTCACGACTGTCCGCCCGCCGTCGGGCTCCGCCGACCAGGTCGAATTGACCGACCTCATCATCGGCGCGCCTTCGATCTCGAAGGTCAGGCTGCGACCCTCGTCCCACTCGGTGGCGCGCTCGACGACGTTCGGGAAGATGCCGGCGACCTCGCACGCCCGCGTCGCGCCGACGCCACTGGTCGGGCCGTCGACGGACGCTGAGTGGTTGATCACCGGCGACCAGCGGTCGATGGCGCCGAAGTCGGCGAGTATCTGCCAGACGCGGCCGGCGGGTGCATCAAGCGTGATCGTTCGGTCGAGGCGCATGCGGTGACTCCTTCGGGGTCGTGACAACGTGACGGGGGTGTGTAGCCGGGTCGGTTGGTCACTGAGATCGTACCGGGCGTGCGGTCGTTCTCGCGTGAGCGGGATCGCAGTTGAGGGGGAATCTTGAGCGCGCCTGCGGGTGGGAAACACGGCCGTAACGTCACGTGCCTACGATCGGCTCATGAACTCTTCACCGCAGGACACCGGGTCGCGTGAGCACGTCCTGCGGGCGTGCCGTGAGAACGACGTGAAGTTCATCCGGCTCTGGTTCACTGACATCCTTGGCATGCTGAAGTCCGTGGCGATCACGGTGGAGGAGCTCGAGCACGCGCTCGACGACGGCATCTCCTTCGACGGCGCCTCGATCGAGGGTTTCGCGCGGTCGGACGAGACCGACATGGTGCTGGCGCCGGACCCCGCTACGTTCCGGCTGCTGCCGTGGCGGCCCCGTGAGCAGGCTGTGGCGCGGATGTTCTGCGATGTGCGCGAGCCGAGCGGTGAGCCCTTCGCCGGCGACCCTCGCTGGGTGTTGAAGCGCACGCTGGCGCGGGCGGCGGAGGCCGGCTACACGTTCTACGTCTCCCCGGAGATCGAATTCTTCTATTTTCGCGACTCGGAGGGCACCGAGGCGCTGGACGATGGCGGGTACTTCGATCTCACACCGCTCGACGGCGGCACGGACCTGCGGCGGGAGACGGTGCTGACGCTGGAGGAGATGGGCATCCCCGTGGCGCTCAGCCATCATGAGGCTGCGCCGAGCCAGCATGAGATCGACCTCCGGCACACCGACGCCCTGACGATGGCCGACTCCGTGATGACCTATCGCCTGGTGGTGAAGGAAGTAGCCCTCCAGCACGGCGTCTACGCGACGTTCATGCCGAAGCCTCTGCAAGGGGAGAACGGCTCCGGCATGCACCTCCAGGTCTCGTTGTTCCGGGGCGAGGAGAACGCCTTCTTCGAGCAGCAGGACGAGCTGCGGCTCTCAAACGTCGCGCGTTGTTACATGGCGGGGCTGCTGCGGCACGCCCCGGAGATGATGGTGGTGACGAACCAGTGGGTGAACTCCTACAAGCGCCTGATCCCCGGCTTCGAAGCACCGACGTACGCGACGTGGTCACCGAAGAACCACGGCGACCTGGTGCGAGTGCCGGAACACCGCCCGGGCGCCGAGCTGTCGACACGGGTGGAGTACCGCGTGCCCGACGCGGCCTGCAACCCCTACCTCGCGCTTGCGGTGGTGCTCGCCGCCGGGCTCGAGGGCATCGAGCACGAGTACCCGCTGGCGGCGGCCGTGGAGCGCGACGTGCGCGGTTTCACGCCCGAGGAGCTTGAGCAGCGAGGACTGCGACTGCTGCCGAATTCGCTCGGAGAGGCCGTCGCGGCGCTCGACCAGTCGGACTTCATGCGCGATGTGCTGGGCGAGCACGTCGTGCGATCGCTGCTCGAGAACAAGCGGCAGGAGTGGTCGACGTACCGCTCGCAGATCACACAGTTCGAACTCGACAGTTACTTGAGCGTGCTCTAGGCGGCGTCCCGCCGGGTGGCTCGACTGGCTCAAGACCCCAGCGCAGGCGCGTCAGCGTAGATGGACGACGTTCGCGGTGATCAGGCGAGCGTGATCCGAGACCAGGTAGAGGATCACGGCGGCGACGTCCTCCGGGCTGGAGACCCGCAGCAGGTCGCGGCGATGCTCCATCCCTTCCCGCACCGCATCGGTCACCCAGCCAGTGTCGGTGACCGGCGGATAGACGATGTTTGCGGTGATGCCGTGGTCCGCCAGTTCCCTGGCGGCGGACATCGTGTAGTTCTGGAGCGCCGCCTTGGCCGCGCCGTAGGAGACCTCACCGGGGAAGCCGAGCGGCCCGCCCGATGTGAGGCCGATGATGCGCCCCCAGTCCCCTCCCCGTTCGATGTGGCGAGCGGCGAACTCCGAGATCAGCATGGCGGCGCCTCGCCCGTCGACGGCGAACGGGCTGTCGAAGGTCTCGGCCGAGACGCGACGGAGGTTGCGGCCGTCGGCGTCGGTCTGTCGGTCGGTGAAGGTGTCGGCGAGCCAGCCGGTGGCGTTGTTGATGAGGATGTCCACTGGCCCGTAGGCGGCCTCGGCCGCGTCGAGCAGTCGCGCCGGCGTTGCATCGTCCGCGAGGTCCGCCTCGATGGCGTTGGCTGCGCCGCCGGCCTGTTCGATGGCGGCGATGACGCTGGAGGCGTCGGCTGCGCGGTTCGTGCGGTAGGTCTCCGGGATCCCCGGGTCGGCTTCATCGTCGAGCCGCAGGTAGCTGACAATGACGCTCGCGCCGGCCCTGGCCAACAGGCGGGCGGTGGCGGCGCCGATGCCGTGGTTGGCGCCGGTGACGAGCGCGACGTGGCCGGAGAGGTCGACGTCGGGTGGGATTGTGCCGGGCATCCGAGCTCCGAACCTGGGCCGCGTCTCGACGGCGGGCGAGGCCACATCGTACGGGGGTGGTCGGGAAAGCGCTGCCGGAGTGCAGCGGGTGCGGTATGCTGCCGCAGCGACTCCACAAAACGGCGAATCGAAGGGGGTATCGCTTGGCGGACCGAGACGACATCGACGCAACGGACGAAGAGAAGGCCCGCGTCAAAGAGATGCAGGCTGAGGTGGGCAAGGGCGGCTCGCCCAGTACCAGTGAGGTGACATCCACAGACACCCGCTTGTTTGCCCGGGCGGTCGGCTACGGCGACCCGATCTATTACGACGAGGCAGCGGCCAGGGCGGCCGGGCATCGTGCACTACCGGCGCCTCCTGGCTACACCGGACGCCCGATCTTCAACCCGGGCAGCGGCCGCGGCGGCGGCGGCGGGCGCGACCCGCTCTTCCCCAGCGGCCTGAACGGCGGCACCGAGGTCGAGCCCGTGGCCCAGATCTACGCCGGCGATGTGCTGACCAGCGTGAGCACGCTGACCAGCGTCGAACTGCTGCCGAGCCGCGCCTACAAGCGCATCGTCGTGCGGCAGACGGAGACGGTGTACACGAACCAGGATGGCGATGTCGTGGCGAAGACGCGCGGCACCGGCATCTCCTACTAGCCCGGGAGGAGCGAGCGATGGCAGATCAGACCTACTGGGACGATGTCGAAGAGGGCGCTGAGATCGCGCTCGAGAACGAGGAGATGGAGTCGCAGCGACTAGTGGTCTGGGCTGCCGCATCAGGCGACTTCTACCAGATTCATTACGATGACGGCTTCGCGAAGAACAACCGGCTGCCGGACATCATCGTGCACGGCGCGCTGAAGGGGATGCTGGTCGGGCGATTGCTCGATGAGTGGACCGGCGCCGATGGCCGAATCGTGAAGTGGAACGTCTCCTACCGCGGCATGGACCCGGCCCGCCAGGCGCTGAAGATCTGGGGCACGGTGACGAAGAAGTACGAGGAAGGCGGCGAGGGTCTGATCGACCTCGACGTCGGTGTGGCTCAGCCGGACGGCACCCAGACGACCCCGGGTACGGCGACGGTCGCCCTTCCGAAGAAGTAGACTCAGGTCAACAGGCGCCCGCTCCCCCGGTTCAGCCGGGGGCAGCGACGATGAACAGGAGACCGGGCCTCATGGCCCGGTCTCCTGTTCCCGGTTGGCCGGGCGTGCGGCGTCCTTCGACGGGCTCAGGATGAGCGGCTTCGATGGTCTCAGGATGAGCGAGCCGGGGGCTCAGGGCAGTCGCTACCCCCTAGAAGGGTGCCTGGCCGCGGGCGTTGGCCATCACGGGGGGCAGGCCCTGCATGCCGCGAATCAGGTTGACCTCGCCGCGGTGGCCGTTGAGGTGTGTGATGAGGTGGAGGCGGATGTTGTCACTGACCGTCTCCGTGCGCTGCCCGAGCTGAACCTCGCGTTCGAGGTCGTCATCCGAGGTCATGCCGTCCAGGAAGGCGTCGGTGGCGGCGTAGACCGCCTCGGCGTACTCGGTGAAGGCGTCCAGGTCCTTGATTTCGACGGCGCGGGCCTCCTCGGTCGTCTGGCCGGTGCCGAAGCTCTCGGCCGGGAAGCCGATACGCTCCGCGTAGTTGCCCTCGACGAAGATGTGGGGCTTCTCCTGGCAGATGCCGTTGATCATGAGGTCTTCGATGCGGGTGGTGTGGAAGAGGATCCAGGCGACGGAGTGGCTCTCGCCCTCCGGGACGAAGTGCATCTGCTCCAGCGTCTGACCCTCGCGAGCGTCTCGGTAAGACCCGTGGATCGACTCGAAACTGCCCTTGATGAAGTCGACCGCGCTCATTGGTGCCCCCTCGGCTGCCTCGGATGTTCGACTGAGAGGCGCACGGTAGCAGCGGGCGACGGTCGTGGTCGAGCGGTCCGAGCAGCGGCGACCGGCCCGAGCGGGTGCCGGTGGTGTCGGGCTGGGCGGCCTGCCGGCGTCGCTCTAGCTGAGCGCGAGCACCCGTGCGGCGCGGTCGGCGACGGTGAAGAGCGGGCCGGCGTAGATGCCGACCAGGAACACGCCGGCGGTCAGCGTACCGGTGGCGATGTAGCCGGCCGGCGAGAGGCGCCAGCGCCCAGATTCGCCGCGGGCCGGTTCCAGCAGGTACATGCGGCGGATCACCTGCAGGTAGTAGTAGAGGGAGATGGTGCTGGCGATGACGGCGACGGTGGCGAGCCAGAGGTAGCCGCCGGAGGCCGCGGCCTGGAAGAGGATGAACTTCGTCACGAAGCCGGCCAGCAGCGGCATTCCGGCCAGCGAGAACATGCCGGCGGTCAGCACCATGGCGAGGTAGGGGTTGGTCTCGGCCAGTCCGGCGAAGTCATCGAGCTCCTCCTTGCCGGTGCGGTTGTGGAAGGCGATCACGGCGCTGAAGACGGCGAGGTTCGTGATCAGGTAGCCGGCGACGTGTACCAGCAGGGCGGAGGCGGAGGCGTCGGAGATGGTGGTGATCGCCATCAGCATGTAGCCGACCTGGCCGATCGAGGAGTAGGCGAGCAGGCGCTTGATGTTCGTCTGCTGCAGGGCGATGAGGTTGCCGCCGACCATGGTCATCACAGCGATGGTGGCCATCATCCACTGCCACTGGTCGATCACGGGCAACAGCGGCCCGGCGAAGATGCGAAGCAGCAGGGCGAAGGTGGCGGCTTTTGAGGTGGCGGAGAGGTACGCGGTGATCGGCAGCGGCGCGCCCTCGTAGGCATCGGGCGTCCACATGTGGAAGGGCACGGCGGAGGCCTTGAAGCCCAGCCCCGCGATCAACAGGACGAGCCCGAGCAGCAGCGCGAAGCCGTACTCGCTGGTGCCGCCGGAGAAGGCCGCGGCGATCTCGCTGTACTGAGTGGAACCGGCCGTGCCGTAGATCAGGCTCATGCCGTAGAGCAGCATCGCGGAGGCGACGCCGCCGAGCAGCACGTACTTCAGCCCCGCCTCGGCCGACCGCGGGTTGGTCTTGGCGAGCGAGACAGCGACGTAGAGCGAGAACGAGAGCAGCTCGATCGAGATATAGGCGGTGAGCAGCTCGCGCGCGCCCGCCATGTAGATGGCGCCGACGGTGGAGAGCAGCAGCAGCGCGTAGAACTCGCCGGTGTGGCGGATGTTGCGCTCGACGTACTCGTAGCCGCTGACGACCACGACCAGCAGGACGACGGTGAAGAGCACGCGGAAGAAGGTGGTGTAGTTGTCGATCGCGATCACGTTCGCGAAGTCATCGACGTCGTCGATGTAGGCGAGCGAGGCCGCGCCGGCGGCGATCGTGCCGAGGGCGGCGATGGCCGGTAGCACCAGGCGGCCGAGGCCCAGCTCTTTGCGGAAGAGGTCGGCCATGATTATGAGGATGGCGGTGCCGACGAGGATGAACTCAGGGATCAGCAGCGCGTAGTCGAAGTTGAGGTCGCTCACAGGGTCACCCCCGGGATCGTAGCGATGGTGGTCGAGATGCGGTCGACCCACCACGAGGGCCAGACGCCGAGCAGGACGATCGAGGCCGCGAGCACGGTGGCGGCGGCGCGCTCAGCGCGGGTGATGTCGCTCAGGCCGGTCCAGCGCGGGTTGACGTCGCCGAAGAAAGCGGTGGCGAACATCCGCAGCAGGTAGGTGGCGGTGATCGCCGCCGTCAGCACGGCCAGCCCGCCGATCACCGGGTAGGCGCGGAAGATGCCGATGAAGATGTGGACCTCCGCGACGAAGCCGGAGAGGCCCGGCAGGCCGAAGGAGGCGAGGCTGGCGATCACGAAGAAGACCGCCCAGACCGGCATCAGCTTGGCCATGCCGGAGAAGTTCGAGATGTCGCGGTTGTGCGCCTGGTCGTACATGCCGCCGATCAGGAGGAAGAAGAGGGCGGTCATCACGCCGTGGGCGAACATCTGGAGCACTGCGCCGCTCATGCCGATCACGTTCATCGTGCCGAGGCCGACGAAGACGTAGCCCATGTGCGAGACCGAGGAGAACCCGGTCATCAGCTTGAGGTCGTCCTGGCGCAGCGCAGAGATGGCGCCGTAGAGGGCGCCGGTGATGCCCAGCACGATCAGGCCGGGGGCCCAGAACTCCGCGCCCTCCGGCAACATCTGGAAGCCAAGCCGGATCACCCCGAACGCGCCGAGCTTCATCAGCACGCCGGCGTGGAGCATCGACACCGCCGTCGGTGCGGCGGCGTGGCCATCGGGCGACCAGGGATGGAACGGGAAGAGGCCGGCCAGGGTGCCGCAGCCGACGGCGACCATCGGGAAGAGCAGCAACTGGGTGTTGCGGTCGATGTCGGGCGCGAGGCGGAACATCACTTCCATATCGAAGGTGCCTGCGCCGGTGGCGCTGACCATGCCGAAGATGGCGGTGAAGATCAGGATGGAGCCCGCGACGAGCATCATCATCAGCTTCATCGCGCCGTATTCCTTGCGGGTTGAGCCCCAGACGCCGATCAGCAGGTACATCGGCAGCAGCGCCAGCTCGTAGAAGAAGAACCAGACGAAGGTGTCGAGCATGACGAAGGTGCCGTAGACGCCGGCCACGAGGACGTAGAGCAAGATGAAGAAGTCCTTGGAGCGGTGCTCGATCTTCCAGGAGACCCAGGTGCCAGCCATGATCACAATGCCGGTGAGCAGCACCATGGCGGCCGCGATGCCATCGACGCCGACCTTGAGCTGGATGCCGTGTTCGCCCAGCAGCCCGGCGTTCTCGATCCAGTCCCAGGCACGCACGCCCTGGAACTGCTCGGCGCTGGTGTAGTCGTAGGCGACGAAGACGTAGGTGGAGAGCCCGAACATCGCGAGGCTGGAGACCGCGGTGAAGGCGGCGATGACGCTGCGCTCGCGGGAGGGGATGAGCATCAGCACGACGCCGCTCAGGAGCGGGACCAGGAAGAGCGCGAGCAGGACGTAGCCGTCGTCTGGCGTCATTTCAACCTCTCGCTAGTTCGTGCCGAAAGCGACGAGCGCGATGGCGATCACGCCCACCGCCATCGCCAGTGCGTAGTTGGGAATGCGGCCGGTCTGCAGGAACTTCAGGCGCAGCCCGAAGTAGCCCAGACCCTGTGCGCTGCCATCGACACCGGTCTCGTTGATCACCCGGCGGTCGAACCAGCCGACGACTCCGGAGAGGCCGAGGATGACGCGGTCGATGGTCGCCTGGTAGAGGTGGTCGATGTAGTAGCGGTTGACGAGCAGGGCGTGCAGCTCCGGCGCCCAGTTGCGAGCCGCCTCCGCCCGCGCGGCGCAGCCCCACCAGTAGATGAAGCCCAGTCCGATGCCGAAGAGCGAGGCGATGGTGGCGCCGATCGCCACGGTCTCATTGAGCGCGTAGGCGTGGCCGTGCGCCCCCTCGTAGACGACCTCGCCGATGCCGCCGGCGAAGCCCAGTGCCTCGCCGACGCCGTCCAGCGCGACGAAGCCGCTGACGACCGCCAGGGCGGTGAGGATCAGGAGCGGGATCACCATCACGGGCGGGGACTCGTGGGCGTGCTCGTGGACGCTGCGGTTCTTCGGCTCGCCCCAGAACGTGAGCAGCACCAGGCGCGTGGAGTAGACCGCGGTCAGCACGGCGGTGGCGGCCAGCGTGATGTAGGCGATGGCGGGCGCGCCTTCCTGGGCGGCGACGAGTATCTCGTCCTTCGACCAGAAGCCGGCGAGCGGGACGATACCGGCCAGCGCGATCGCACCGATCGTGAAGGTGATGGTCGTGGCCGGCATCTTCCGTCGCAGGCCGCCGAGCTGTTCGACCTCCTGCTCCTCGGTGGCGTGGATGACGGAGCCGGAGCCGAGGAAGAGCAGCGACTTGAAGAAGGCGTGGGTGAGCAGGTGGAACATCGCCGCCGTTACCGCGCCGACGCCGAGCGCGACGAACATGAAGCCGAGCTGCGAGACGGTCGAGTAAGCGAGCACGCGCTTGATGTCGCTGGTGACCAGCGCCATCGATGCGGCCATCACCGCGGTGATCAGGCCGGTGTAGAGCACGACATCGCGGGCGATCAGGACGGTGTCGAAGACGGGCAGCATGCGTGCCACCAGGTAGACGCCAGCCACCACCATCGTGGCGGCGTGGATGAGCGCGCTGACAGGGGTGGGGCCCTCCATGGCGTCGGGCAGCCAGACGTGCAGCGGGAACTGCGCGGACTTGCCGACGGCGCCGGCGAAGAGGAAGAGCATGGTGATGGTGAGGTAGGTCTGATCGAAGCCGCCGCTCTCGGCGTGGTGGATGATTTCCTGGATGTCGAAGCTGCCGGAGCCGCGCCACAGCAGGATGATGCCGATCAGCAGGCCGACATCGCCGATGCGGGTCGTGATGAAGGCCTTCTTCGCGGCCTCGGCGGCCGACTGCTTCTCCCACCAGAAGCCGATCAGGAGGTATGAGGCGAGGCCGACGCCTTCCCAGGCGAGGTAGAGCATGAGCAGGTTGCCGGAGACGACGAGCGTGAGCATCGCCGCCGCGAAGAATGAGAGCAGGGCGAAGTACCAGCCGTAGCGGGAGTCGCCGGCCATGTAGCCGACGGAGTAGACCATCACCATCAGCGTAACGATGGTGACCGCCGTCAGCATGACCACGGTGATGGAGTCGACGTAGGTCGAGATCTCGATCAGTTCGACCACGCGCGAACCGTCGCTGATCTTCATCCACTCCTCGCTCCAGACGGCGATGTTGTCGCCCTGGAAGTCGACGATCGCCAGCGCGGCCAGCACCGTGACGGCGCCCATGCCGAGGATGGCGAGCCAATCGCCGCCGCGCGGCAGCAGCCGGCCGAAGAGGCCGATCACCGCGAAGATCACCACCGGGATCGCCGGCAGCAGCCAGACGTGCTCCATGTCCATCAGGCGCGCCCCTCGCGTTCGTCGGTGGCGTTCGTGGCGGCGGTTGCGGTGTTCGTGTCGATGCGGGCTACCACTTGAGGGTGCTCGCTTCGTCGACGTTCGCGGTCGCGCGTTCGCGGTAGATGCGCAGCACGATGCCGAGGGCGAGTCCGACTTCGGCAGCGGCGACGGTGATGACGAAGACGGCAAAGACGATGCCCGTGAAGCGGTCCGCGTCGGTGTAGGCGGCGAATGCGACGAGGTTGATGGAGACGGCGGCGAGCATCAGTTCGACCGCCATCAGAATCTGGATCGCGCTGCGACGGGCCAGCACGCCGTAGAAGCCGAAGGCGAAGAGCACGGCGGAGAGCAGCAGGAAGTTCTCGAGCGGGATCACGTCGTCACCTCTTCAGCTTCCGCCGCTTCCGGCTCGGGCTGATCGCTGCGGGCAATCGCGATCGCGCCGATCAGCGCGACGAGCAGCACGAGCGAGGCAATCTCGAAGGGGACGCCGTAGTCGCGGAAGAGCCGCTGACCGATGTCGCGGATGCCGATCGCGGCGGCGTCCGTCTGCGACCAATTGGCGTCGAGCACGGCCGCGACGAAGATGCCGCCAATCAGGGCGGCGACGCCGAATGCGAAGGGCTTCTGAGCACCGTCGGCGATGACAGGGTCATCGGCGGCGCGGGTGAGCATGAGACCGAAGAGCAGCAGAATGGTGACGCCGCCGCCGTAGACCAGCAACTGTACCAGCGCCAGGAATTCGGAGCCGAGCAGGAGGTAGATGCCGGCCACACCGAGCAGCGTGGCGACCAGGCTGACGGCGGCGTGCACGATGTTCGGGAGCAGCACGGTACCGAGTGCGCCGGCGACGATCAGGGCGGCGACCGCCCAGAAGACCACCTCGGGCGCGGTCAGCTCGTCCAGCAGCAGCAGCGCGATCAGCACGGCTGCGATCGGCAGCGCGCCCAGCACGGCGATGGTGGCGCCGACAACGATGATCCGGTCGAACTGGGCCGGAATTGGGAGGCGGTTAAGCATCTAAGGCTATCTACCTGACCGGTGGCTCAGTGTCTAGGCT
>JASLOV010000162.1 GCA_030745285.1 Dehalococcoidia bacterium
TGCCGGTGTGGAAGAGCGTGATCAGTCCCAGCTCCTGGCAGCGCTCCCAGAGCGGGTAGAAGGCGCGGTCGTTGGCATAGAACGCGCCGCCGCCGGGGTGGAGCTTCAGCCCTTTCAGCCCGAGGTCTACGACCTCGTCGAGCTGCTGAACCGCCACCTTCCCCTTGCGGGGGTCGACGGCGCCGAAGCCGACAAACTGACCCGGGTGGCGTCGCACGAGGTCGGCGACGTAGGCGTTCTCCATCGGCGGCTCGCCGGTGGCGGACTCCGTATCCATCGGCATCAGCACGGCCATCATGTTCAGCTCCGCGTAGTACTCGGCGAGTTCGTCCGCCGAGAGGCGCATGCCGGCCATCTGGCCGGGGCGGCGTCGGGCCTCGCGGGCCTTCCGCTCCTCGTCGGTCTCCCGCTGAACGTCCGCCGCGGGCGGGTGCACGTGGATGTCGATCGCCTTCACCATCTTCATCTCCTCACTTCAGCCAGCCGCGACGGTGGGTCACGGCGAGTCAGCTGGGGTTGGCCGGCGGGAACGTGCGGGCGACGATCTCGCGCGCACGGCCGGGATCGACGGCGTTTGCCGCCATGCAGGGCGCCATGTCCGCCAGCACCTGGTCGGGGTCCCGCCAGAGCCGGTAGCGCTTGTAGGTATCCTCGTGCTCGATGCCGAGCGCCCGGGCGAAGACGCTCAGGTAGTGCTCGATCGTGAGCGAGGAGTGTTCCTCCTCAACGCAGATCAGTCGCTGGCAGCTGTGGTAGAGCGTCGCGAAGATCGACGCGCCCGCCTGCTCGGCGTCTCGCAGCTGTTGCTCGATCGACCGCGACCACTCGGCGCGGTCGAGTTCCGCGGGGACACAGGTATTTCCGAGCAGATCGTCGCTGCCGATCTCGATGTACTCGAGCCCCGGCACCGCCGCCAGCAGTGTTTTCGCCGCCTCCGCCTCCCGGCGGCGGCGCGGCTTGAGCGAGTGCCAGTGCAGCGCCACACGTGACCGGACGTCCCGCACGAACGTCAGCCGGTCGAGGCGGGCGGCGAGGAACTCCGTGACGTGCTCCGTCTCGAACGGAAGTTCCTCCTCGAAGAGCTCGTCGTAGTAGTAGGTGCAGGACGGGCACCACATCAGCACGCGACCGGGCCGGAACTGCTCGATGTGCTTGATCGCGGCGCGGGCCATGCCTCGTGCCGCGTCCCGGTCGCCACCGCGGTGGTGGACGATGCCGCAGCAATATCCTGGACCCCCGACCGCGACGTAGTCGACGCCGAGCAGGTCGAGGATCGCGGTGACGGTCTGCACCATGTGCGAGGTCTGGAGCACGTTGCAGCCGAGGTAGAGCAGCACGTCATGCGGCGTCGGGTCCGGGGGCTGCGCGGCCACCCACGTCTGCGCCTGCGGCGGCGTCGTGAGGTCGCTGACGAGCTTGATGTCGTCGAACACCTGCGCATAGCGGCGGTCGGCGGGACGGCGCGGTGGCGGCGGTGGTGGTGGCGGACGTTCGGCCATCGGTCGCCCTCCCGGGTCCGCTGGGTTGCGACGGGCTGCGCCCGCACGATACACGGTCGCGATCGACCTGCGGCGCGACGGTTGCCTGTCTCGCGACGAACGGCCGGCGCAGGCTGGACGTACAGCCTGCAGTCCGCCTAGAGCCGACGCCGGCCGTAGTACGGTAGCTCCACTTCGCGGTCCCCCGCCTTCGCCGGCGGCGGCTGCGGCGGCGGCTCAACCCCGGCCTGCTGGGCGCGGTAGGCCCGGGGGGAGAGCGTCGGGTCGCTCAGGACGTTGATGCAGGCAGGCTTGCCCGAGGCGAATGCCCGTTCCAGCGCCGGCTTGATCTCGCTGGGCTCCTCGACAAACTCGGTGTGCGCGCCGAAGCCACCGGCGGCCAGGTCATATCGGGTGGCGCCGAGCTCGACTCCGGCCGTGCGGTCGCCGCCGTACTTGCTGATCTGGCCGTGGCGGACCATGCCCCAACCCTGGTCGTTGTTCACGACCACGACGATCGGGAGATCGTGCCGCGCGGCGGTGTCGAACTCCGCGAAGTTCAGGCCGACCGAACCGTCACCGATGATCGTCAGCACCTGCCGGTACGGGTGGGCGACCTTCGCCGCCAGCCCGAACGGGATGCCGACGCCGAGGCAGCCCAGGTAGCCGTGGCTCATCCAGCGCCCGCCTCCTTCGACGACGGCCTGCCCGCCCATCCAGCCGGAGGTGTCGCCGCCGTCGGCGATCACGATCGCCTCTCCGCCGAGGAACTCGTTGATCTCGTCCGTCAGCCGCACCTGGTGGACCGGCGGGGCCTCGTTCGTCTTCACGTCCTCCGGGACGCTGCGCGCCGCCGCACGGGCCGCGCCCAGCGCATCGATCCAGCGCTCGTGGTCCTTGAACGAGTGTGACCGCGCTCCCGCGACCAGCGAACGCAGCGTCTCGCGGACGTCGCCGACCAGCCCGATCTGCACGTCGCGTGTGCGACCGATCTCCTCGGCCTCGATGTCGACCTGGATCAGCGTGGCATCGTCCGGGATCAGCTCCTGCCGTTCGCCGGAGGAGCCGGTGTACATACCCACGCGCGCGCCGAGCATGAGGATCACGTCCGGTGGCTCGCCCGCCGCCGCCTGAACGGCCGGCGAGCCGACGAGGTTGAACCCGCCATAACCGAGCGGCGTGCGCTCCGAGACCAGTCCGCGTGCCTTCGCGTTCGCCAGGACCGGGATGCGCGTCAACTCGGCGAACTCCCGCAGCTCGTCCCCGGCGCCGGCGAACCAGGCCCCGCCGCCGGCAAAGATGGCGGGGCGCTCCGCATTCGCCAGCACCTCGAGCGTGCGTTCAATCGCCACCGGATCCGCCGTCGGCCGGCCGATCGGGGCGACCTCGCGGAAGGTCGGCACGTCGTTCTCCTCGATCGGCGTGTTGAGCACGTCGATCGGGATGTCGAGGAAGACCGGGCCGGGCCGACCGCTGACGGCGTGGCGGTAGGCGGTCGCAACGTACTCCGGGATGCGGTCGGGGTGGAAGATCGTGCGCGCATACTTCGTGATCGGCGCCATCACCGCGATCTGGTCGAGGTTCTGGAGCGGCAGCTTGTCCTCGTCGCGCAGGGGACTGCGCCCCCCGATGCAGATCATCGGAATGCAGTCCATGTAGGCATTCGCCACACCGGTGACCGCGTCCGTCACGCCCGGCCCTGCCGTGACAATGGCGACCCCGGGCTGGCCCGTCGTGCGCGCAAAGCCATCGGCCATGTGCGCCGCCGCCTGCTCGTGGCGGGTGTCGATCAGCCGAAAGTCGTGGTCGAGGCACGCCTGGAACATCGGGTCCAGGTGGCCGCCGGAGAGCGCGAACACCTCCCGCACCCCGCGGTGCTCGAGCGCGCGAATCAGTAGCTCGCCGCCGTTGACCATTGCCATCGTGCCACCTCCATGCCGGGCCGGCTGCGAGCAGGAAGGCGCCTCGCGCCGGCATCCCGCGGCCCTGGCGGGACTATTGCAGACATCGTCGCGGGACCAGCCGGGACCACCGTCCCGACAATTCCGGGACTTTCGTCGCGAAGCGCTTGCGACAGTCACGACGGCGCGGGCTGAGCGGTACTCGTGGCAACCGCAGGCGGGCTAGACTGCCGCGACGCGAGCGATGCGCCCGACGCGCGTTCGACCGGACAGAGACCGATCAGAGGAGGCAGCCGTGCCCGTGACAATCGAGGTGACGTACCCGGCCGATGGAGTTGGCCTGATCGCCTTCAGTGACCCGCCGAAAAACTTCGGCACCGGCGAACTGGGCCGCAGGATCGTCGAAGCGATGGGCGAGCTGGAGGAGGCCCGCTGCCGCGTCTTCGTGCTGGCCTCGGACACGCCGGGCTACTTCATCGCACACTGGTCGCTGCGCGAGATCGTGCAGGGTCAGGCAGCGCCCAATCCGCCGGCGGAGGACGCCCTGCGCACGCGCAATCCCGGCGTCTTCGAGGCCGTCGCCGGCCATCCGATGATCTCGATCGCGGTGAACAACGGGCAGGCCTGGGGCGGCGGGGCGGAACTCTCGTGGGCCTGTGACCTGCGCGTGGCCGCCGAGTCGGCGACGTACGGGCAGCCGGAGGTGCCGCTCGGCATCATCCCGGGAGCGGGAGGGACGACGCGGCTCGCCCACCTGATCGGCCCGGCCCGCTGCCTCGAGATGATCCTCGACGGCAGGCCGATCTCCGCGCAGCGGGCGCTGGAGATGGGCGCGGTCAACCGCGTCGTGCCCGACGACCGCGCGCGCGACGAGGCGATCGAGTGGGCGACGCACATCGCCGGCTGGCCCGGGGCGGCGCTGAACGCCGCGAAGCGCAGCTTCTGGGAGGGGCAGAACCTGCTGCTGTCCGACGCCCGCCGCAACGAGTCGAACATCTTCCGCAACGTCGCCGGGCGCGACGATGCGCTGGCGACGATGAACGCGGCGCAGGCGAAGTACGACGCCGGCGCCGACTCCTGGGAGGCGATCGGCCTGCCGCGGTAGGGCGCGGCGTCACGCTCCCTGGTCAGGCCACGATCAGCGGGATCAGCATCTCCGCCGGCGAGAGCCCGCTGTGGTGCGAGAGCAGCGAGGTGACGTTCGCCGCTGGTCGAGCGGCCGTAGCCGATCACGTCGTCCGCGCGGACGATCGAGACGTAGTCGCCCAGCCGCTCGCGGGTCAGCGGCGAGAGCGGACCGGGGCCGAACAACTCCAGCTCCTCGACCTCGTCCACCGTGAGCAGGTAGACCCCGTCACCGAACCGCTCGCGCATCTCGGACAGCCACGCGTCATGGCTACCGCCCAGCAGGTGGAAGCACATCACACGCGAGTCGTACGAAGGCGGAACGCGAAGCTGGCCGGCGATCGCGCCGCCCTGGTGGATGCGGCGCCGCCTCACGGCCGGCGCATCGAGGTGGCCGTGGTCGGCGGTGACGACGACCCGTGAGCCGGGCCCGAGGTCGACCGCCAGCCACTCGATCTGCCGGTCAAACGCCACCAGCTCCGCCACCACGTGCGGGTCCGCCGCGCCGTATTCGTGTGCAGCGGAATCGATGCGCGGCATGTAGAGATAGCTGTAGGTCGGCCGGGACGCCCCCCGCACCCGCGCCACGATCTCATCGACGCCTCGCGCGACCGACGGGTAACCGCTGCTGGCGACGCCGCCCGTGACGTACTGCGAGTAGACACTGCCGGCGATCGCCGCCGGAAAGAAACAGCGCACGTCGCGGCTTATCCGTGGCATCAGCGACGGCGACGGCAGCAACATCGAGGGTGTGACACCGAACTGCCCGAGCGGCCTGTGCCCGGCCCGCTGTTCGAACTTCACGACGGTGGCGGGGCCGTCGATCTCCCGCAGGTAGGTCCACCAGCCGGTAATGGCGTGCTGAGCCGGCCACTGCCCGATCGCAAGCGTCGTCAGCGCAACGGCGGTCGTCGACGGGAAGACCGTCCGCAGTTCGGTCGCCAGCTGGCGGCGCAGGAACGAGTCCGGCGGCAGCAGCTCGAGCTGAGCCATCCCCAGGCCATCGGCCAGCACGAAGACGAGGTGGTCCGGCGTACCGATGTGCCCGGTGATCTCGTCGCTGCCCGGCGACGGCTCCTCGTCGACCCCGGCAAGCCTCGCCAGCGCCCGCGCCAGATCGACGAGATTGAGTCGGTCCGGGGCCGGCTGCAACAGCGTGCCCGCCGAGAACGCGGCGCGAAGTTGATCGGCGTCGGACACCGCGCCGCCTCCCGTGAGCCCACACGGCCGCCTGGCCGGGAAGCCTGTTGCCTCGCGACTCTACACTCCCCGACGGGCGCGGACGCTCAGATGGCTGGCACGACGTTTCACGTCGCGCGGGACACGACCGGCTAGCGCTGCTCGATCGGCTGGAACTGGCGCTCGTTCTCGCCGGTGTAGATCTGGCGCGGGCGGCCGATGCGCGCCGCCGGGTCCTTCCCCTGCTCCCGCCACTGCGCGATCCAGCCGGGCATGCGCCCCAGCGCGAAGAACGCCGTGAAGGTGTGGATGGGGATGCCGAGCGCCTCGTAGATGATGCCGCTGTAGAAGTCGACGTTCGGGTAGAGCTTGCGGGAGACGAAGTAGTCGTCGTCCAGCGCCTGCGCTTCGATCTCCTGTGCGATCTCCAGCATCTGCGTCGAGCGGCCGAGCTCGCGAAGCACGCCGTCCGCCGCCTCCTTGAGGATCAGGGCGCGCGGGTCGAAGTTCTTGTAGACGCGGTGGCCGAAGCCCATCAGCCGGGTGGTGTCGTCGCGGTCCTTGCAGCGCTCCAGGAACGCCTTGCCGCTGCCCTCGTTGTCCGCAACGTCATGCAGCATCTCAATCACGGCCTGGTTGGCGCCGCCGTGGAGCGGTCCCCACAACGCCATGATCGCCGCCGAGGCGGAGGCGTAGATGTTCGCCTGGGAGCTGCCCACCATCCGCATCGTGCTGGTCGAGCAGTTCTGCTCGTGTTCCGCGTGGAGGATCAGCAGCACGTCGATGGCGCGGGCGAAGGTCGGGTTGACGTCGTACGCCTCCGTCGGCGTGGAGAACATCATGTGCAGGATGTTCTCCGCGTAGTCGAGGTCGTTCTGCGGGTAGTTGAACGGCTGGCCGATGCTGTACTTGTGCGCGCAGGCGGCGATCGTCGGCAGCTTCGCCAGCAACCGGTACGTCGATACCTCCACCTGGTCGTCGTCCAGCGGGTCGAGCGAGTCCTGGTAGAAGGTCGAGAGCGCCCCCACCACGGCCGAGGTCACCGCCATCGGGTGGGCGCTGAGCGGGAACGCCCGGTACATGTGGCGGATATCCTCGTGGAGCAGCGTGTGGTAGGTGATCTGGTCCTTGAACTCGGAGAGCTGCGCCTGCGTCGGCAGCTCGCCGTTCAGAATCAGATACGAGGTCTCCATGAACGTGCTCTGCTGCGCCAGCTGCTCGATCGGGTAGCCACGGTAACGCAGCACGCCGGCATCGCCGTCGATGAAGGTGATGTCGCTGATGCAGCTCCCGGTATTGCCGTAGCCGGGGTCGTACGTGACCAGCCCGGTCTCGGCTCGGAGGCGCTGAATATCGATCGCGCGCTCACCCTCGGAGCCCTCGATCAGCGGCAGTTCGAGCTCGCGTCCGTCGACGTTGAGCGTCGCCACGTCCGAGAGTACGTCTACGTCCAGTGTCATCTTCGAACCTCCTCAGGCAGCGTCTGATCGCTGGCTGCATCGCCCCTTCGCGCCGTCGCGCAGTGTCCGACGGCGGGGTCCGACGGCGGGGTCCGACGGCGAGATCCGGAGCCGGTCCCCGCACGTCTGATTGGCGTGATTTCACGTTCACCACCGGTATAGCCGGACGCCGTTAGGACGTTCAGGGCCAATGGTCCTGTGACCAAATGACGTTGGATACTGCTGGATACGACCGCGAATCTGACGGGTACACCAAAGTGCCGGGCGACCGCCCGGCGTCGTCGGCCCACGACGGCCGTCCGCAGGAGCCGACGCCCGGGCAATCGCCGCGGTCTCACCCGCCGTGGGCTGCGTTCGCCACAGCCAGTTCGCGGGTCACCTCCAGGTGCCCGGCATGGCTCGCGTTGTGCACGATCGCGCTCAGCAATAGCTGCCGCACGCTCAGTGGTCGCGGCGTGCCCGTGCCCCAGTGCAATGGCAGCGGCTCGCGTATCTCCCCGAGGACCCCCGGGGCGAGCGCGCCCAGCGCCGCTTCGACGCGCGCCTTCAGGTCGCCGGCGGCCGCCGCCAGCTCCGCGCCATCGGCCCCGGAGGCGGAGAATTCCGCGACCCTGTCGCGGTCGACGTCCCGCCCACAGACCGTGCCCAGCGTCCACGCTTCGATGTTGCCCAGCATGTGCGCGGCGATGATGTAGGTACTGTTCATCTCCGGCGCGGGCCGCCAGTTCAGTTGCGTCGCGTCGAGACCCTCGACCGCCGGCACGACGCGCGCGATCAGTGAGCCGATCTGACGGGTGTAGAGTTCGAGTTCGTCCACCGGTCTCCTCCTCCTCGGCGGCGAGCCGCGTGCCGCCACGGACCGCTACGGCCCGCGCTCGAACGGCGGCTCGACCCCCGGCCCAACCTCTACCTCGAAGGCGTTGAGCGTCATCGAGACGGTGGTGTAGTAGCCGACCACGCCGATCATCTCGACCAGCCCCTGCTCGCCGAACGTCACGACGGCGCGGTCATACAGCTCACGCGGCAGTTCGTGCTGCTCGTGCAGCGCGACGCAGACGTCGTAGCAGACCAGCTGCTCCTCGGCCGCGCCGTCCGGGCGCTGCTCTGCCATCACGGCGTCGATCACCGACTGCGGGATGCCGTACTCGACGGCACGAGGCGCGTGGGACGCCCACTCGACGTTCGAGCGCCAGAAGCGGCCGGTGATCGAGATCGCCAGCTCCACGATGCCGCGATCGAGTGAGGTGCGTGCCCAGAGGAACGCTCCCATGCCACGCATGCGATGCGAGAGTTCGGTGTTCAGCAGCCAGGGATCGAACGGCCCTCCCATCGTCCCGTCGTCGCGCATGCCACGCTGCTCGACCAGGGTGTCGTAGCCGGCCTGCTGCTCCGCGGTCATCTCGTCGCGCGTTCTCACCGTCTGACGGCTCATACGGTCCCCTCCTCGCTGTGAAATGTGGCTGCCCGCCCGCAGGGCGAACGACGCACCGCCCGGCGCGACTACAGGCCGAGCCGGGCGTTCACTTGCTCGACGTCGGCCCCATCGAGCAGGTCGCCGTCGATCGCGATCACCGGTGTGTCGTGGAAGCCTGCCCCTTCGAGCATGTCCTGGGCGTCCTCGTCGAGCATGACGTCGACGAGATTGAAGGCGATGTCATGACTCGTGAGGTGACGCTTCAGCTCCTCGCACGGGATGCAGCGGGGCGACGTGTAGACGGTGACCTCGGGCGCCGATGCCACCGCCTAGCCGCCTTCTCGCGCCGGCTGCGCCTCACCGGAGCCGCCGTCGAGGTAGCGGTCGCGCCACGACGGGTCGTCGCTCCAGACGTAGGGCGTCTGCACCGTCGTGCGCGGAGCGATCGCCGACTCCAGCAACCCGAAGGCATGCTCCAGCGTGTCGCGCTGCGATTCGTCGTCGAATGCCTTGCCGGCTGGATTGCCGAGCGGGAAGTCGTTGAAGACGAACCGCGCCACCCCGGCATGCTCCACGATGTCGCGGGCGCAGCCGATCACCACCGACGGGATGCCGTTCGCTTCGAGGTACCGGGAAACCAGACTCACGGTCTGGTGGCAGACCGGTCAGACTGCGACGAGGATCGCGGCGTCGACCTCTTCCTCTCGCAACCGTTCGAGGATCTCGGGTGCGTCGCGCTCGATCGTCTTGCGCTGGCTGCGCATCGTCGGCACAGCGTGGAACCGCTCGGCGATAGAGTCGATGCGGCCGGCGGCCGCGGCCTCGTGCAGTCGCTGCAGCGGGAAGTAGGCGTTGATGTCGTCGACCCGCGCGTTCTTGCGGTCGTAGGCGATGTGCGAGACGCGCAGGTCGGGGACCGAGTCGCTCGGCCGCGAGTAGACGGCGTGGAACTTCGCGCCGGTGTTGTACGCCGCGCCCGCGTCCTGGTCGCCCTTGTCCGGGTCGAACTCGGCGGCGGTGGTGATGAGCCCGATGCGCGACCGCGCCAGCGGCTTCGTCACGGGCGTGAACGGCACCTGCTGGAAGTGGGCCCACTCGTACGGGTTGTTGAACCCGTTCGCGAGATAGTAGGCACGCGTGCTCTCGATGTAGCTCAGGTATGTCGGGTGAGAGCGGTCGATGCCGGCCGGCATCTCCACGTTGGGGTCCACCGGCTCCGCCTGCACGCTGGCTTCCGTCATGCGACGACCCTCCGTTCCGCGGCGCTCGCCGGCGCCACTGCGGCGATTATAGGAGGGCGGACGCCAGTGTTGCCGTTGCGACACCCCGCGGCGCCTCTGCCCTGTCTATCTCGTGCCACTCATCGTGCCCGATGCCCGCGACGGGCTAGATCACCTCTGACTCGCGCAGCCAGTCGAGATCACTGTCGCTGAGGCCCAGGGTGCCCTTGTAGATCTCCTCGTTATGCTGCCCCGGCACCGGCGCGGGGCTGTAGACGCGTCCCGGCGCGTGCGAGAGCCGCGGGTACACCGCCGGCACGAGCGTCGAACCGATCTGCGGGTCGTCGACGACGACCAAGTCTTCGCGAGCCTTGAAATGCGGGTCGACGAAGATGTCCTCGATGCTGTTGACCGGGCCGTAGGGCACGCGGTGCTCATCGAGCCGCGCCTGCAGCTCCTTCGAGGTGAATCCGGAGACCCACTCCTGGATCATCGCGATCAGCTCGTCGACGTGCTCCGTACGCACGGTGTGGTCGATGAAGCGAGGGTCCGTCGAGAGTTCCGGCATCTCCATCGCTTCGCCCAGGCGCTTAAAGGTGGCGGGGTTGAGCGCGAGGATCAGGATCCACTTGCCGTCGCTGGTCTCGAACTGGTCGCCGGGGATCGACCAGTAGCGGAAGTTGCCGGTGCGTTCTCGCACGAAGCCGCGATGACTGAAGTCCGGCGCGAGCTGGCCCGAGAGCCGGAAGACCGACTCGTAGAGCGAGAGGTCGACCTCCTGCGGCTCATCGCAGTCGGCCTGATCGCGGTGGTAGACGGCGGTGAGCACGGCCAGCGCGCCGAAGGTGCCGGAGAGGTAGTCGCCGAGCATGAAGCCCGGGTGAATCGGCGGCCGTTCGGCCTCGCCGGTGACGTAGATCATCCCCCCGACCGCCTGTCCGATGCGATCGTACGAGGTGCGGTCGCGGTACGGCCCGGTCTGCCCGTAGCCTGAGATGCGCACCATGATGATGCGGGGGTTGACCTTCCCCAGGTCCTCGAAGCCGAGGCCCCAGCGCTCCATCGTGCCGGGCGAGTAGTTCTCCACGAACGCGTCGGACGCCGCCACCAGCCGCCGGGCAATCTCCTGCCCCTCGGGCTGGCGCAGGTCGAGCGTGATCGACTTCTTGTTGCGGTACTCGAGCGCCCGCACCGGCGAGCCGCTCGGCGCGCCCGGCCGGGCCAGCGCCGGCAGCTCGATCTTGATCACGTCCGCGCCCATGTCGCCCAGCAGCGAGCCGACGAACGGCCCCGCCAGCACCTGCCCCGCATCGAGCACGCGCAACCCATCGAGTAGCCGATCGTGTTCATCAGCCATGGGGAGAACCGCCTTCAGTGACTCGCTGTGTCGGGCGGAATGATAGCGCACGGCAGTCGATGTATCTTGAGCTGGGCAGCCATCTGGAGGTGTTAGGTGTCGATCTCGCTATTCCTCGACTCGAACATCTGGCTGTCCTTCTACGAGTTCACTGACGACACCCTCGACGAGCTCACGAAGCTCCAGGACCGCATCACTACCGGAGGCATAGAGCTTCTGATCCTCAGCAGGTCGTCGATGAGGTGAAGCGGAATCGCGAAACTACGCTGCAGCGGTCGCTGAAGGTCGTTCGTGATGCGAAGCTCCCATCGCCTAGCATGCCGCGAGTAGTTCAGCACCAATCCGCGGTCAAGTCCCTTGAGGGTGCCGCGGCAGAATATGAAGAGCAACGGAAGCAGATCGACTCGACCTTGCGCTCTGAAGCCAAGGCAAATGACCTCCCGGCGGACCTCACGATCAAAGCACTGTTTGACGTCGCCACAATTGTTCCCTTGAGCGACGACGTACGCACGCGCGCCGAGCTTCGTAAGAGTCTCAGAATCCGCCAGGGGAGAGCGGCACTCTCGGAGATCAGATCATCTGGGAGACCATGCCGGACACACTGACTTCAAATCGAGACCTTCACATCGTGGCGGCCGATGGTGACTTCCGTTCAAAGCTGGACGAAACAGCAGCTCACCCGTTCTTGGTCGACGAGTGAGCCAGTAACAAGTCAGCAGCGTTGCACTACTACCGCCGTCTCCGTTTGTTCACTCAGGCGAACGCAGGCGCGCTTGACATCGCGTCGCTAGACGAACTCCTTCTCGCCGACGAGCCTGCGGCGTCACCAGGCGTCCTCGCGCTGGCTGAGAGCACCAACTTTGATGGCACACACCGAGCTATCGCGAACTTGCGCCACGCGGCTGATTTCAGTCCCGCCGACCTCCGGCAGCTTGTTTGGGCGGCAGAGCACAACAACCAAGTGAGCTGGATTCTCGGCGACTCTGACGTGCACACGTTCTATCAGAACATCGTGAGGACTTTCGACGAGCGGCTAGCGCCGAGTGATCTGAGTCTCCTGAATCGGCTCCTGTCGGAGGCCGAACCGAGCGACGAATAACGACCACCGACGGTGGCTGCTAGCCGTCGCCGTCGGTGTCCCCGTCCACCTCGGACTCCCAATCGTCCCTGTCGATGCCGTAGACGAAGGCCTCGACGCCGTCACGGTCAGGGCGGGTCTCCTCGAGCTGCATGCCCAGCCGCTCCATGACGCGACGCGACGGCTGGTTGGTGACGGCCGTCTCCGCGGTCACGCGGGTCATGCCGAGCTCGGCGAAGGCGAAGGCGACCAGCGCCGCCGCCGCCTCGGTACCGAAGCCCTCGCCCCGGTGATCGGAGTGGAGTGCGTATCCGAGCTCGCCCGTGGCGCCGCGGTTGATCAGTGTCAGCATCCCGAGCAACGCCCCGTCCGAGCGCCTCGTGATCGCAAGGTCGAAGAGCGCGTCGGGCTGGAACGGCTGCAGCGCCTGCTGGCGGTCGACGTACGAGGCCGCCGCCTCAGGCGTCGCGCCGAGCTCCGGCGCCGCTTCGTCCACCGTCGGATCGGACGAGAGCTTCACGATCCCGGGGACATCACGCATCTCGAAGCGCCGGATCAAGAGCCGCTCGGATTCAATCGGCAGTGGCACGTCGACCTCCGGCCGGATCATCGCATGCCGGGTTGGTCGCCTCGCAGGTCCGCTGGCGGAAGGCACCCCCACTGGCGGCCCGAGGCCGTACCATCGGCTCGCTGTTGCCGAGGCACCGCCATGACTGACCCAGGACCGATGACCGACCACCTCGACCGCTTCCCTGCCCTGCGCAAGATGCAGGACGTGCCGATCTTCGGCGACCTGGGCTACGAGTTCACCGACGCCGGCGAGGGCTGGGCCGAGATCACGTTCACCAACTCACCGGCCGCGGGCAACCTCTACGGCATCGTCCACGGCGGCGTCTGGCTGGTGATCGCCGACTCGGCGATGGGCGGCGCGCTCGGCACCATCGTCGAGCCGGACGAGCGGGTGATCACCGCCCAGTCGGAGTTCCGCTGGCTCCGTCCGCTGGAGGGCGACACCATCCGCGCCCGCGCTCGCGTGTTGCGACGCGGTCGCACGCTCAGCCACTGCACCGTCGAACTCTTCGACGCCGGCGACCGCCAGATCGGCCTCGGCAACGGCACCTACGTCGTGCAACCGCCGCTCAAGCAGGAGGGCGAGTAGCCGGGCGCGAGGCCCCGCCGCGGTTGCTTCGCTACTTCCTCTCGAGGCGGTAGACCCGCGCGGCGGTGTCGTGCAGCATCGCCGCCCGTTCGCCGTCGCTGAAGTCCGCCGAGAGCTTCTTGAACTGGTTCCACACCACCGTGTACGAGCACGAGGCGCGGTCGACCGGGAAGTTGCTCTCGAACATGCAGCGCTCCGGGCCGAAGGCCTCGATAGCGTGCATGTACCAGCGGCGGTTCTCCTCCAGCAGTTCGTCCGAGGTGGGCGCGCGCTCGCGCTCGTGCCAGCCGAAGCCGTTCAGCGGCATCTGGATGCCGCCGACCTTAATCACCAGGTTCGGGTAGCCGGCCAGCGCCGTGATGCCGGCCTTCCAGCCCTCGAAAACCTCGTCCAGCCGGTAGGGTCCGATGCCGAGTGGACCGGCGAGGTGGTTGACGATCATCGTCGTCTCCGGGAACGCCTTCGCCAGGTCCTCCAGCTGCGGGATCTGGGGGTGGAAGAGCCACGCCTCGAACGTCATCTCGTTGGCTGCGAGGTGCGCGAAACCCTCGCGGAAGGCCGGCTGCATCAGCAGGTCGCTCGGCGGCTTCGCACGCGGGCCCATCACATCATCGCTGGCGTCCCATGCGGCGCGATGGCGGATGCCGCGGAAGCGGCCGGGGCTGGCGGCGCGGTGCGCTTCCAGCACCGGCGCGACGGCGTCGCCAAGCGTGAGGTCTGCCGAGCCGATGATGGCGGCGCAGATGTCCGGACCGTCCTGCCCCGCGCTCTCCTGGGCGACGCCCTCGCAGTAGTCGGTCTCGCCGATCACCTTCATCGCCTCCGAGCCGTCCTCGCGGTAGGCCCAGCTGCACTCGATGAAGACCGTCTGACGGACGTTGTGACCGGCCGCGTCGGCGACGATGTCACCGAGCACGTAGCTCGTGGTCGGGCGATCCCAGAGGTGGTGGTGAGGGTCGATGATCGGCAGGTCGGGCTCGATCGCCTCCTCCGGGGTCGTCGCCAGCCACTCGGATGCGTTCGTCATTGCGCCACTCCTCGTCCGCGCCGCTCGATGTTCACGTTCGCCAGACCCTACTCCCCGGGATCCGGCAAGCCCCGCTAGACCTCGCCCACCGACGGAATCGTCTGCAGCTCGGCGATGAGCTCGCGGATCTGGTCCGCCTCGTCCGGGTTGTTCGGCGTGGCGCCGAAGCTCACCTGCGTGTTGATGCCGGCGTACTTCTCGCGCATCTTCGCCGGCAGCTCGTCCCAGGTGCCGATCACGCAGAATTCGTCCATCACGTCGTCGGTGACGATGTTCGGCAGCTCGTCCCACTTGCCCTCGATCGAGAGCTTGTGCAGCAGCGCCGCTTCGTCGTCCCAGCCGTGCAGCGAGAGCACCTTCGAGTACGACCGCGTCGAGCCGTAGAAGCCGATGCGCTGTCGCGCCCACTCCTTCGCCGTCGCCACCTCCTGCTCGTCGCGGCCGGTGACGACGAAGCCGCCGCCGGTGATCGTGAGGTCCGAGAGTTCCCGCTCCGCCCGTCGCGCGCCGTCTTGCACGGCGGGGATCATCACCTCGCGGACGTACTTGAAGGTGCTGAACGGGTGCATGGCGATGCCGTCGCCGACCTCGCCGGCCATCCTCGCGTTGAACGGGTTCACGGCGGCGATCAGCACGTCGATGTCCGGGTGCTCGATCGGACCGGGGCTGAAGTTCGGGGTCATCAGCTTGAACTGGTAGTACTCGCCCTCAAAGTTCGCTTCGGCCCCGTTCTGCCACGAATCCCAGATCGCGCGCATGCACTGTACGTACTCGCGCAACCGCGGGCCGGGCGGGCCCCACGGCACGGAGAAGCGCCGCTCGTTGTGCCCTTTCACCTGCGTCCCCAGGCCGAGCACGAAGCGCCCGCCCGAGTAGCGGGCGAGGTCCCATGCCACGTTCGCGGAGACGTACGGCACACGCGGGAAGGCGATGGCGACGCCGGTGCCGAAGCGGATGCGCTCCGTGTGTTCGGCCACGAGCAGCATCGGCAGGAACGGGTCGTGCTGGTTCTCGCCCGCGGTGATGTAGTCGTACCCCAGCGCTTCAAGCGCTCTCGCGCGCTCAGGGATGAGGCTGAGGTCGTTCGCCCCCACGCCGGTCCCGACGGTCATTGGCATCGCGATCCTCCATTACCAGTCACTGTTCGGCACACAGTCTCGGCACGCCCGATAGGGCTCCGGCAGGATTGTAGCGATCGGCGGAAGCGACCGCATGGCGCATGAACGAGCCCCGGGCGACACGCTCCCCTAGTGCACCCCCATCGGGGGCTACCACATCTCCCGCAGCAGCGGCATGAGGTCATCCTGGGAGGCGATCGAGCGAGCGTTGCCGCCCAGCCCGAAATCTTCCATGGCGTCCGCCGCCAGCAGCTCCAGCCCATCCTCGGGCACCGCGACGTCGCGCATGCGCCGAGGCATGCCGAGCGCGGTCAACGTCGCCTCCACGGCCGGCGCAGCGGCTGCGGCGGCCTCCGCCTCGGGCGTCTCGGCCGTCGCCGCACCGATCACGCGAGCGAGCCGGGCCTGCTGCGGCGCCGTCTCCGCGAGGTTGTAGCGCAGCACGTGCGGCGTGACGATCGCGTACGACTCGCCGTGCCCGACGTTGCCGTAGCGGGTGTCGAGCGAGTGCGCGATCGAGCCGAGCGCGCCGAACCCGCCGCCGCCCCCTCCCCGCGCATCGACATCACCTGACCGGTTCGTAAGGAAGGCCGCCGCCATCAGCTGCTGGCGTGCCGCGCCGTCGGAGCCATCCGACTCGATCCGGGGCATGTACTGCACGAAGAGGCGCAGCGCCTGCTGCCGGTCGCCGTCGGCGATCGGGTTTGGCGTCGTCGTCGCCAGGCCGGTCACGATCTGTGTGTACGTGGCGACGGCGGCGCTGAGGAAGAGCGCGGCCGGGGCGGTCAGCAGCGCCGCGGTGTCCCAGAACACGGCGGCGGCGCGCGTCTTCGGGTCGAACATCTCCAGCCGGTGCTGCCGCTCCGGGTCGATCAGCGCCGTCCCGGCGCGCGCCATCGCGCTGGTGGGCGTCGTCAGCACGAGGAAGTTCGGCGCCTTCGGCGCATCGAGCCGAGGGCTGACCGGGCGTTGCCCCGGCGGGTACTTCGTCGCCAGCTCCCGCGCCGTCCCCTGCTCCGCCATCAGGATGGCGATGCCGCGCGCGGTCACCGTGGCGCTGCCGCCCCCAATCGCGACGATTGCGTCGCCCCCCGCCGCCCGCGCCGCCTCGACGCCCTCCAGCACCGACGGCAGCGGCGACTGCGCCTGCGCCCGCTCGAACGAGCCGGAGTAGCGATCACCGAGCACCGCCCGGACGCGGTCGAGCAGGTCGGTCCCCGTCGCGATCGACCGCCCGCAGACCGCGAATGCCCGCCGCACGCCGGCGCGCTCGACCTCGGGCAGCAGATTGGCGAGCGCGTCCTCGCCGGCGAAGATGCGGAACCCGCTGCTCCGGTATCGAAACGGTGCGTCAGATGGCATGCGGCCTGTCTCCTCGGAACTGATCAGCCGTCGAGCAACCGCATCCGGCCCGCATGCGGCGGCCTCCGGCAGTCTAGGCATGCGAGTCGCGCGCTGTCCCCGCGAGACCTCGGCGGGCGAGCCTCGCGTTGACGGCTTCGTGCGCGCCGAACTAGATTCGCGCCATCCGGACACCGGCGAACCCCTGAAGGAGAAGCGATGGTCAGCGGTCCGCTCAGCGGCGTGCGCATCCTCGAGTTCTCGCAGATCGTCTCGCTTCCGTTCGGAGGCGCGGTGCTCTCCGACCTCGGGGCGGAGGTGATCAAGGTCGAGCCGCTGCGGGGCGACCCGCACCGCAACCTGGGCGCCGTCGTGCCGAACGAGAGCAAGCGCTTCCAGTCGCTCAACCGCGGCAAGCGCAGCCTCGCCGTTGACCTCAACACCGCCGCCGGGCGCGAGGCGATCTACCGGCTCGTGCAGGAAGTCGACGTCGTCACCTGCAACTATCGCTTCGGCGTCGCCGAGCGGCTCGGCATCGACTACGAGACGCTGAAGGCGCACAACCCCGCCCTGATCTACTGCGAGGTCACCGGCTTCGGCAACGAGGGCCCGATGCGCAACAACGGCGGCACCGACATCGTCGCCAACGCCTACAGCGGGCTGATGGCCGGGGACCGCAAGATCAACGAGGACGGCCTGCCGGCCAACATCACGGCGACCTCGCTGGCCGACTACGTCTGCGGCTTCTCCGCCGCCGTTGGCGTCTGCTCCGCGCTCTATCATCGCCAGCGCACCGGCGAGGGGCAGAAGATCGACGCCTCGCTGCTGGGCTCGGCGCTGGCCGTGCAGGACACCCAGATCATGCGCGACCCGGTCTCCGACGCCGTGATGCGCGATCCGATGATGGCCGCCATCGACGAGGCCCGCGCCCGCAACGTCAGCTACACAGAGCTACTCGATGTCTACCGCGGCCGTCGCGGCGTCCCCCGGTCGGCGTTCTTCGCCTTCTACCGCGCGTACGAGACGAAGGACGGCATCGTCGTGCTCGGGGCGCTCACCCCCGCCGGCCGCGTCGCCGCCCGCAAGGTGCTGGACCTCGGCGAGGACGGCAGCGACCTGCCGGATTTCGACGCCCGCGACCCCGCCAATATCGAAGCCGCCGACTGTCTGATCACGAGCGTCGAGGAGTTGATGCGCACGCGGACCGTGACGGAGTGGGTGAAGGACTTCGGCGAGGCGGGGGTGCCCGTCGCCCCGCTCAACCTGCCCGAGGACATGGCCGACGACCCGCAGGTGCTGGCGATGGGCATGATGACCGAGATCGAGCACACCACCGGCAAGCAGCGCGTCCCCGGCCCCGTCGTGCGCATGTCGGTGACCCCCACCGCCGTGCAGGGGGCGTCGCCGGCGCTCGGCGTCGACACGGAGCTGGTGCTGCGCTACGCCGGCTTCAGCGACGAGGAGCTGTCCGCACTGCGTGACGAGGGCGCGATCGCTTAGACCACGCCTGAGCCGCGGCGCCCCGGCCCGCCTCGGCTTGTTCCCTCGCTCACCTGGCCGGCGGGGCCGCGACCAGCTCCGGCGCGCGACGCTCCGCAAAGTACGGCATCACCAGCTCGCCGAAGCGCGTCGCCTCGCGAGCGTGCGGGTTGCCGGAGAGACAGAACTCCGTGCACCCGATCTCGATGAACTGGTCGAGCGTCTCCGCCACCTGCTGCGGATTGCCGACGACGGCGACGCCGGCGCCCGTGCGCACGGGCGTGATGCCGCTCCAGAGGTGCGGCGCGACGCGGAAGTCCTCGAGCTTCCCCAGCTCCCACATGCGGTCGTTCGCCTGCGACTCTGCCCAGCGGTGCTCCCGGTTTGTCCGGTGCTCGTCGGTGGTCTGGGCGATCAGCGCGGCAGCGGCGTCCCACGCCTCGTCTTCGGTGTCTCGCACGACGACCTGGAGGCGCATCCCGAACTTCAGCTCGCCGGTGCGACCGTAGGCCGCGGCGCGGGCGCGGATCGTCTCGATCTTCTCCGCCGTCTTCTCCACGGTGTCGCCCCAGAACAGGTAGGCGTCGGCGTGCTTTGCGCCTACCTCCTGCGCCGCCTCGGACTCGCCGCCGATATAGAACGGGGGATGCGGCTGCTGGTACGGCCGGGGCAGCACGACGGCGCCTTCGGTCTGATAGTGCCTGCCGCGATACGTGACCGGGTCGCTCTCGGTCCAGACGCACTTCATGATCTGGACGGCCTCGTCCATCACCTCGTAGCGCTCATCGTGGCCGTAGGTGATGCCGTCCATCGCCTGCTGCGCCCCGCCCGGGCCGGCGATCAGATTGAGCGAGAGCCGGCCTTCGGTCAGCTGGTCGAAGGTGCTGACCATCTTCGCCATCATCGTCGGCACGATGTAGCCGGGACGGACGGCGAGCAACGGCTTCAACCGCTTCGTGCGCGCCGCGATCATCGAACAGGTAATCCACGCCTCCCAGCAGCCCACCTCGACCGGCACGAGCGCGTACTCGAAGCCAGCGTCTTCGGCCGCCCGGGCGACGTCGATGAAAAGGTCCATGCTGGGAGGCATGCGGTTGTCGCGGTCGCCGAGCAGCACAGAGTCGCCCGCAGTGGGAATGAACCACCCGAAGTGCACCGGCTCTCCGCCGGACGCGCCTGAACTCGCCATCACGATCCCCCCCCCCCCACCTCGACCAGCAACCTGTAGGATGCAGCGCGCCGAGGATAGCACCAGGCCACGCGCTGATCGCTGTCGGCGCCGATGCGGCTCTCGACACGAGGCACGCTGAGCGGGGGGACGGCCATGAGTGACACCGATCAACTGAGCCGCCGACAATGACGGCTGACCGCCCGCTGGCACTGGGGATCTCTGGCAGCCCGTCGCCGGATTCGAGCTCGCGCCGCGTCGCCAGCGCCGTGCTGCAGCGCCTCGACGGCCGCGGCTTCGAGACTCGGACCGTCGACCTGGCCGAGCTTCCCGCCGACGTCCTGCTGGCACGCCCCGACGGTGGCGAGGGCGACGCGGCTGTCAGAGCGGCGCTGGAGGCGGTCGAACGGGCGTCGGTGCTGGTCGTCTCGACGCCGATCTATCGGGCGACGTACACGGCGCTGCTGAAGACGATATTCGACCTCATGCCGCAGGACGCGCTCTCCGGTAAGGTCGCCGTCTTGATCGCCACCGGATACGGCGCGGGGCACCTGCTGGCGATCGACCACGGGTTGCGCCCACTGATCGCGAGCCTGGGTGGGCTGAGCGCAGCGACCGGCATCTACGCAACAGCCGACCACTTCGACGACGGCAACCCGAACCCGGCTCTCGACGGGCGAATCGTGCAGGCGGCGGTGGAAGCGGCGGCGCTCAGTGGCGCCGCAGGGCTTTCAGTGGCCGAGGCCGGCTAGCTGTGTTCCCTTGAACGTTATCTAAGGGCGCGAGGCGGGGACGGCCCCGCCGATGCCGACGTGTGGTCGGCGGTGATTGTAGCGGTAGAGCCAGCGCGGCAGCGCCTGCAGCCGCTCGACGGCGACGTGCAGGTACTCCAGCCCGAGCGAGCGCCGCGAGTGCGGTCCTGAGTGCGTCTCGGCGAACCTGGGGGCGAAGCGCTTGCCGCCACCGGCGGGGATACGATCGAGCTCTTTCACGTCGATGTGCAGCAGATCCCCGGGGCCTCGTGTTCGTAGCGGACGGGGTCCCGGGCGACGCGGTGCAGGCGATCGAGACGGTTGAGGCCGGCACGGCGGAGCACTGCATAGACGGTGGAGCGGGCGAGGTCGAGCGCCCGGGCGATGCGATCGGGGCCGAAGCCCTGGCTACGGCGCACGGCGCAGATGCGCCGCAGCCAGCTTCAGCGAGGTGCGACGGGGTTGCGGTGCGGGGCGGAGCTACGGTCTTCCAGGCCCGCCTCACCATGCCTGCGGTAGCGTCCGACCAGCGCTGCACCATCGGGCGGGAGACGCGGAACCGCCGGGCGACCTCGGCCTGCGGCCAGCCGGCCACCACCTCCCGCACGAGTTCGAGACGGGTGATCGGCGTGAGACGGGCGCTACGATGGGCCATGAGCGGTTCCTCCTTGCTGCTGGTGCTTGTCCAAACCTACAGCAGCAGGTGGAGCCACTCACCTGCAACAACCTGCGTGGGAACTACAACTAGGTGCGGCGCGCCTCTTTGACGCGGGCGGCGCGGCCGGTGCGGCCTCGCAGGTAGTAGAGCCGCGAGCGGCGCACGCGGCCACGACGGGTGACCTCGACGTGGTCGACACGCGCCCCGTTCGTCGGGAAGGTGCGCTCCACGCCGACGCCGGAGGAGATGCGGCGCACCGTGAAGTTCGGGGAGCCGCCGTTGCGCACGCGAATGACGACGCCCTCAAAGACCTGGATGCGCTCCCGCTCGCCCTCGACGACGCGCACATGCACGCGCACGGTGTCGCCTGCTCCGAAGTCGGGGATGCCCTCGTTACGGGCCGGCGCCAGCTCGCGCAGGTCAACAGACATCGTGTTCCCGTCCGTGGTCCTCAGAGGTTCGGGGCGGCGATCGAGGCGTCTCGACCCGCTCGGCCGTGGCGTTCAGTCTAGCGGGCGCTCTTCGGTTGCGTCGAGTGTGTCGGGCTGCGTCTCCAGCTGTGTCTCCAGCCAGGCCCGCTCCTCGCTCGTGAGGTGCGCGTTCGCCAGCAGGTCGGGCCGCCGCGCCCGGGTGCGCAGCAGCCGTTGCCGCCGCCGCCAGCGCTCGATCTCGGCGTGATTACCCGAGAGCAGCACGTCCGGCACGGCCCAGCCTCGGAATTCGGCCGGGCGCGTGTACTGCGGATACTCCAGCAGCCCGTGCTCGAAGGACTCCTCGTCCAGTGAGCCCCGGCCGCCGAGCGCGCCCGGGACCAGGCGGGTGACGGCATCGATCAGCATCAGCGCCGGCAGCTCGCCGCCGGAAAGCACGATGTCCCCGGCGCTCACCTCACGGTCCACCAGGTGCTCGCGCACACGCTCGTCGACCCCCTCGTAGCGCCCGCAGATCAGCAGCAGGCGGGGCGCCCCGGCGAGTTCGGCGGCGACATCACGAGTGAGTGGCTGGCCCTGGGGCGTCAGCAGCACCGTCACCGCTGGGGCCTCGTGCAGCGCGCGCACCGCCTCGACGGCCGCAAAGAGCGGCTCCGGCTTCATCAGCATTCCCGGCCCGCCCCCGAAGGTGTAGTCGTCGACCGTGCGATGCTTGTCGGTCGCCCAGTCACGCAGGTCATGCAGCGCGATGTCGATCAGGCCGGCTTCGAGCGCGCGTCGCAGGATCGACTCGTCGAGCGGCCCGGCGAAGATGCCGGGGAAGAGCGTCAAGACGTCGATGCGCATCGCCGGGTCCCGGCCGCCAACGCTCAGTGCCCGCCGCCGTCGCGCAGTTGCTCGACGGCGTGGGCCAGGGCCGGCAGCACGGCCTCCAGGTTCTCGCGCGCGCCGCGCTCGCTGCCCGGGAGGTTGATGATCAGCGTCGAGCCGCGCACGCCGGCGACCGCGCGCGAGAGCATCGCCATCGGCGTCGAATCGAGTCCGGCCGCCCGCATCGCCTGCTCGAAACCCTCGGCACGATAGTCGATCACCGCCGCCGTCGCCTGCGGCGTACGGTCGCGAGGGCTGAGCCCGGTGCCGCCGACGGTGAGCACGAGGTCAACTGCCTGCTCGTCGGCCCACGCCCGAAGCTGGGCCGCGACCCGATCAGGTTCGTCCGGCAGCAGCGCCGTCTCGGCCACCTCGAACCCCGCGCCCTCGATCAGCACGACGGCGGCCGGCCCGGCCGTGTCCTCGCGCTGACCGCGCGAGCCGGCATCGCTGACGGTCAGTACTGCTGCCTTCAATGCGTTCCGCCCATCGCCCGGCGAGTGAGCCATCGAGGCTGCCCGCGGGTCAGAGGGTACCAAGGGTGGGGGCAAGAGGAGCGGTGGGTGCGGGAGGTCGCCTCGGGAGTCCTGCGGGAGCCGTTGACAGGCCGCCGGGGGCATATGGTAGTCTTCCGGGGCCTTGGTGGGGAGAAATGGGGAAGCGTCCCATGCTCGCCGCCTTGCGGGGGCAAGCACGTGACCTTCTACGGCACCTACGAACACTCCATCGACGAACGAGGACGGCTCGCCATTCCCGCTCGCTACCGCAATTCGCTCGCAGATGGCGCCGTGCTTCGCATCGGCCCCGACGGCTGCGTCGAGCTGTACTCGTCCGAGGGCTTCGAGGCCGAGGTTCAACTCAGGCTCGGCGAGCAGCGCAGCACGCGCGAGGTCGACGGACGGCGCATCCGCCGCACCTTCCTGCCCGGCGCCTACGACATCGAACTCGACCGCCAGGGCCGTGTGCTCGTGCCGCAGGGGCTGCGCGGCGACGCGGCGCTCGATGACCGCGCAGTGATCATCGGCTGCGGCGACTACGTGGAAATCTGGAACCCGGAACGCTGGACGAACGAGCTGGCCGCCGCGGAGGCGGAGCAGCCCTCCGCCTCGCCAGAGGCGTCAGAGGCAGCGGAAGGCGGTACCGCGTGACCGCCATCCCTTCCCCACAGGCGCCCCGCCATGAACCGGTGATGCTGCACGAAGCGGTCGAAGGACTCGCTGTGCGCCCGGGCGGCAGGTACGTCGACGCCACCATCGGTCTGGGCGGCCACGCCGAGGCAATCCTGGACGCGGCGAGCCCCGGCGGCCGCCTGCTCGGCATCGACCGCGACCCGGCGACGCTGGCCGCCTCCGCCACCCGACTCGAGCGCTTCGAGGACGCCGTCGAACTGGCGCACGGCAACTTCGGCGAAATCGACGACCTCTGCGAGGCGCACGACTTCGTGCCGGTCGACGGTGTGCTGATGGACCTCGGCGTCTCCTCGATGCAGCTGGACTCGCCGGGCCGCGGCTTCTCGTTCCAGCGGTCGGAGCCACTGGACATGCGCATGGACCCGGGGCAGGAGCTGACCGCGGCGCAGATCGTGAACGAATACGACGAAGACGAGCTGGCACAGCTCATACGTGAGTTCGGAGAGGAGCGGCGTGCACGAACGATTTCTCGAGCAATCGTAGGCCGCCGCCCCATCCGAACTACGGAT